>JARDZQ010000040.1 GCA_029240775.1 Rubrobacteraceae bacterium
GCCCCGGCTCCAAGACCATCGTCCCCTCCGAGGCTTTCGTCAAGATGGACTTCCGGCTCGTCGCCGGCCAGAGCCCGGCGCCTGTGGTGGAGTTGATCCGGTCCCACTTGAGGAAGCGCGGCTTCGAAGATATCGAGGTCGTGGACCTGCACGGGGTCGAGGCCGCGAAGACGCCGGTGGATTCCCCCATCGTCCGTACAGCGGTCGAGACCTGGGATGACCTCGGGCACGCGGACGCCGTCGTCTACCCCACCATCGGGGGGAGCGGTCCCACCTCGCTCATCGCCACAGAGCTCGGTATACCGACCATCATGACCGGCAGCGTCGCGAACACCGGCAGCCGCCTCCACTCGCCCAACGAGTGGGTAAGGCTCGACGACTACTACGAGGCGATATCCTACTTCGCCCGCTTCTTCGAGAGGTTTGGAGCCTGATGGAGCCCCGCGGGCTCGACCTCCCGGAGCGCGTCCGGCGCAGCATCGCCTCGGCCGTCGCGAGCAGGGGCGTGCAGTCGCGTGTGATCTCCACCCGCGGCCGCGACTCGATGCGCCCCCCGCAGGGCCACATAATCGTGGCCGCTGAAAAAGAACCTATAGACGCCGTCCGCGGTCCGGCCCGCATCGTGCGCCGGCTCGAGTTCTACAAGACCTTCTACGGTCCCGTCGTCCGCCTAGCCTTCTCAGTCTACCCGGAGAGTGGAGCGCGTGATCTCTCCGTCGGCACCCTCCTGGACGTCTCGCAGGTCTCCGGCGACGCCGCGCTCTCCGGCCTGGGGCGCCAGAAGAGCATCTTCATCCACTTCTACTACACCGAAGACGACGACCTCACCTACGCCTTCTCCAAGGAGGTCCCCAATGCCCCCGAGCAGCGGGACGAGGCAAAGAAGGTGCTCAAGATGGCTCGCGAGGCGTATACCGAGACCCCCGAAGAGCGCCGGAGCTTCCGGACCGCCGTCGGCCTCGCCGAGAGGCAGTTCGAGCTGCCTGTACCTGTACCTCAAGAGAAGGCATAGTTTCTTTCGACCCATCCGCGTATACTCTTGAGTTAATGCTGATGGGGAGCACGGCGAACGATTTCGTGGCGAAGATAAGCAAGGCCCTCGCCGAGGGGGAGCGCAGGGGCATCTATGTAACCGCCGGCGCAGGGTCTTGCGATCTTGAGGCCCAGCAGTTCGGCCGCTACCCCTCCGGGGAAGAAGAGCAGATCCCCCTAGGACGTCCACACCACCTCGAGACCCCGCCGGGGCCTCGAGACCCAGGCAGCCCGGACGGCACGTCGCGGCTCTGTTACTTCCTCGACGGTGTGCAGAGCTCGCGCGAGATCGGGCGCATAGAGATGGCCCCGGTCATCATCGCGACCGTGGCAGCCGCGATCGTAAACCGCTGCGAGAGGCGCTTCTCGCGCATGCCGCTGGAGAGCCCGCCGGTTGTAGTGCAGGCCGTGATACTGCCCCGTAGCGCAGGAGACGCGATGGTCGAGACCTTCTGGGACCTCCTGCAGGCGGCGGGATTCGCGGAGCTCGGCCCTGATGAGGTCCCATCCTCGCAGCACCTGATCCTCGACTCCGCGGCGTACATGGACGAGGCGGACCCCTCCGACTACGTCGGGATGAGGGAGAGGTCCCGCGTCAGGGTCAGGGCCCTCCGGGAGAGGTTGGAGGGAGGGATGCTCCGGCAGTGGGAGGGAGACGATCGGACGCTCGAAGATCCCGACGCCTGGATCGCGGTGGACGGGCAGCTCAAGGACATCAGGGAGTCGAACCGGCGCGCCATCGGCCTCATAAAGAGCGTGGCACGTCCTGAGTTCGTGGGTAAGGACGTCGGGATGCTGCTGGATCTGGAGCCGGGGATGCGTACGACCAGCTTCGTCCCCGACTGGCAGCTCCGCCGCGACCCCGGCGAGCGGCGCACCTCGTGGTACCTGCGAGTGTGGCCACCACAGCGCGGCGCAGACGCTCTGGGCTCGCTCATGCGGGTGGAGGCGCCGCAGGGCACGGAGCCGGATCTAATAGACGAGATCTCGCGCTGGATCCTCGCGGAGCGTGCCCCGCTAGCGAAGCCCGACCCGAGGTGGCCGGCCATGATCTACCCGATCCACTACGTGGAGAAGATCCTGAAGCCCCTCGTGCAGGGCTCCGAGAGAGCGTACGCGAGGCTGGAACGCCAGCTAGCATCGAACGGGAGGAATTAGATGCTGCACCCGGACTACCTGGACGTAGCCTCCGGCCCTATCGGCCGGGTTGTGACAAGCGAGGATCACCCGGCCACAGCCCACGAGTTCTTTTTCTGGACCGCCGAGACCGAATCCGCCCAGAGGCTGGACATCGGGCACATCGTCGCCGCCGAGTCCGAGGACGTCACGGCTATAGCCGTCCTTGACGACCCGCGCCGTTACTCCGACCTGCAGTCCTTCCTCGACGACTTCTACGCCTTCGACGGCGACCCTTCGCTGCCGGCCCTCTCGGACCGGGTGGAGATCCTGGTCTTCCGAGCCCGCGTGCTGGCGACCAGACACCGCGAGGAGCGCAAGAAGAGCAAGCGCCCGGTGAAGAGCGGGCCCGTCTTCTTCGCGACGAGCGCCGCGATCGAGTTCGCGCTCGGCGCCGAGGAGTTCTCGGGGACCAAGATCCCTATGCTCCTGCACGAGAACGGCAACGAGACAGACGGCGCACCGCAGCGCACGCCCCTCTACGCCGACGCCGACTACCTGATGGGCCCCGAGGCTGGCCATCTGAACATCACCGGCATGAGCGGGCTCTCCACCAAGACGAGCCACGCCCTGTTCACCATCTCGAGCATCTTCCAGACCGCCAAAGACAAGAAGGTCGCCGCCCTGATGTTCAACGTGAAGGGCGCGGACCTCCTCTACCTGGACAAGCCCGTCGAGGTAGACCCGGACGAAGCCCCCGAGCTCGCCGCCCGCTACGAGAAGGCGAACCAGAAGGGCCTCCCGCCAGAGGACCGGGAGTTGTACGAGGCGCTCGGTCTCGAGATGGAGCCGTTCAGGAACCTGACCATATTCGCGCCGCTCGCCTACGGCCAGGATCCGCAGGAGAGCACCGTCTACCCGTCGGACATATCGGCCAGAAGACTCAACACCCTGCGCACCGCGCGCGGCGAGGACACCAGCGTTCATCCCATCCTGTGGGACCTCGGGGACGTATTGCCGCACGCCGGGCGCATCTTCGATCCCACGGACTACGACGACAAGTTCCGCGGGTTCGTCGAGTACCTCATCAGTGTCCGCGTCGAGTCCATGAGCGCGTTCTACGGGGAGATCAACTCGGCCTTCGACTACTTCGACGACAACGACAGCTCGTACTGGAACGGGCACCACCAGGCGACCATCGCCAAGGTCCGCAACCGCTTCGACGGCCTGCCCAGCAAGTGCCAGGGCCTCCTGGTGAACGGCCGGGTGGACTACAAGGACTCCCCGAGCGTGGAGGACACCTTCACCGACCGCGAGATGCGCGTCGTTGACATCTCCAGGCTCACGGGGGTGCCGCAGGACCTCGTCGTTACCAAGGTCATAAAGAGCATCTGGGAGAAGGCCGAGCGCAACGAGCTCGGGGTGGACAAGCTCATAATCTTCGTGGACGAGCTCAATAAATACGCTCCTTCCGGCTCCCGCACCTCCTCCCTCAAAGACACCCTCGTAGACATCTCTGCCCGCGGACGCCACCTCAAGCTTACCCTCTTCGGGGCGCAGCAGTTCCGCAGCAAGGTGGACGATGAGGTAGTCGGCAACGCCGCCACCAGCCTCTACGGCCGCGTCGGCGACGAGGAGCTCACCAACGCCTCCTACCGCTCCTTCTCCCAGACCGTGCGCGAAGAGCTCCTGCAGCTAGAGAAAGGCCGCCTCCTTTTGCGCCACGCTCACTACTCGGTCCCGGTCTTCGGCCGTTTCCCGCGGCCTGCGGTCCTCATGGGCTCGCAGGGCACCGTCATCTACGGCCAGAGCGCCCAGGACCCGGCTACCTCCGTCCTCTCCGTTATGCGTAACCTCACGAGCAAGCCACCCAGGATAACCGCGATCCGCTCCGACATAGACGGCGTCCCCGAGGAGCGCATCTACGAGGCCCTCGACGCCGTAAGCGCAGCCTTCCGCTCCGGCAAAGGCGCCGCCGACCCGTACAAGAACTTCGTCTGGAACCTCAAGAAGCCCAACCGTACCCGCCGCAACGGCGGAGACGCCTCACGCATACTCTCCGGGCTCGACAGGATGAGGGATTGATGACTAACACGGTTACAGTAAATAATGCGTTGCAGAAGGCGTGGATAACTTCCAGCGAGTCGGATCAATCTCGAATACACATGTAGGCAGTGACTTTGAGGATGCGGCTTGGGAAATCTTTGCGTCGCAAGGTTTACAGCTAGAGAAGAACTTTAGTAGGAGGATGACCAAATCGAGGCGTACTGGCGAAGCTACCTGGAGACGCTCCCGGCGGATTCGCCGGTACGCGATGAGAAGTACATAGCGGAAGGATGGGGTGACTCTCCCGAGATGGCGGACGAGTTGGGAGCACTGATCTCGGCCGGAACCAAGACGGCTACCTGCTCGGCGCTCTGGGAGTACGAAGCCGAAGGTGAGCGTTTACCCGAGGCCGGGTTGAAGACCATAGTACTGGACGGGAACGGCGATCCCCTGTGCATCGTCGAGACGACCAACGTCGAGGTGCGGCCTTACGAGGAGGTCGATGCCCGGTTCGCCTACGAAGAGGGAGAGGGGGACCGTTCGCTGGAATACTGGCGGGAGGCGCACTGGCGCGTCTTCTCGCGCACGCTGCCGAACATAGGCATGGAACCTACGCCAGACATGCCGCTGGTGTGCGAACGCTTTCGTGTGGTTTACAGTTAGAATATCTGCGACGGGTATGGAGACGCGAGAGATCACTATACGGGTTGACGCAGAGGCCGCAAAGGCTTACGCGGCGGCTCCATCGGAAGAGCGCTTGAGCGACATCCTCCGTGAGGAGTAACCCGCGCTGCGTGTTCGATACGAACGTCCTAGTCAGCGTCTTCCTTTGATCCTCACCCCCGACAATTTCCTAGACGCCTTGCCGAAAGACAGATCAGAGGAAAAATGACACACTCCGGCTAGAATAGCTCTGGCTGAGGAGACGAAAGAAGGTCGGCAGCATAGTACGCATAGCGCACATCTCGGATACGCACCTGGGGTACACGAGGTACGCGAAGCTGCACCCCGAGACGGGGCGAAACCAGCGGGAGGTGGACGTACAGGAGGCGTACGCGAGGGCTGTTGACGCCATCCTGGAGCGGGAGGTGGACCTGGTGATCCACTCCGGCGACGTCTTCGACTCCGTGCGTCCGGCGACGCACGTCATTATCGGATTCCTGAAGCAGACGGCCCGCATCACCGCCCGCGCAAACATTCCCTACCTGGTCGCCGCCGGAAACCACGAGACGCCGCGACTGAGAACCACGACCGCCGCGCTGGAGTACTCGAACCTGGTGAACGCCTACTCGGCGCACGGGTTCGAGATCGACTACGAGCCGATCGAGGTCGGGGACATCACGGTGGGCGTGACGCTGGTGCCGCACGGGGCGGTCGCGAACGCGGGAGCCGTTACCCCGGAGCGCGACGCTGACATCAACATCCTCGTGACCCACGGCCTCGTCCCGAACCTGGAGGCGCGGCAGCACGAGATGGGCGAGGCTAATTTGCACTCCGGGATGCTGGAGGGCGCCTTTGATTACATCGCGCTCGGCCACTATCACGACTTCCACCAGCACAAGGAGAACTCCTTCTACTCCGGGGCGACCGAGCGGTTCAGTTTCGGCGAGGTGGAATCCAGACCGGGGTTCGCGATCGTCGAGTTCGACGGCGGCGGTGTCTCGGTGGAGCACGTCCCCATCGAGAGCCGCGCGATGATCGACCTTCCCAAGATAAGTGCCCGCGAGATAGACGCCTCGGAGCTGACAGAGGAGATCCGCAAACGGACCGAGAACGCCGACCTGGACGGCGCGATCGTGCGCCTTCGCATCTACGACGTGAGGCGCGGGGTGGCGAGCGGGGTGGACAGGGACCTCCTCCGCGACCTGCAGCGCCGCTGCCTGAACTTCAGCCTGGAGATCCACGCCGAGGAGAGCCCGGAGACCACGAACGGCGGCCCTGCCACGGCGGTGTTTGGCCCCCTGCAAGAGGAATTCGCGGCGTTCGTGAAGGAACGCAGGGCGAAGGGAGACCTCGAGAAGGTTTTCGCCGAGGAGTTCCTGGAGAAGGGCCGCGGATACCTTGCGCGGGCCGCGAGCGAGGAGCCGGGGGGCGTCTCGTGAACCTGGAGCGGCTCTACATAGAGAACTACAAGCAGCTGCGCGATCCTGTCGAGCTCCTCCCGCCGGAGGGCGCCATCGGGGTCGTCGGGCCCAACGGCGCGGGCAAGTCCACCCTCTTCGAGACCATCCTGTGGGCCTTCTTCGGCTCGAAGGGCGCGGGCCCCCGCTTCGCGAACGAGTCGATCCCCTGGAGCGGCGGCTCGACGAAAGACCCGACGGTGGTGGAAGTTACCCTCACTACCGGAAACGGCCCGTACACGGTCAGGCGGCAGCTGAGGAGCAACGCGACTAGCGCCGAGGCGCGCGACCCCGGCGGCAAGACGGTCGTGACGGGAGCAGCCGACGTTACCCGCTGGGTCGAGGAGGAGCTGCTGCGGATGGACCGCACGACCTTCGAGGCTACCTTCTACGCCAAGCAGAAGGAGCTCCGCTTCTTCGCGCACGACGACGGCATAAGCCGCGTGCGCCGCATAAGCAAGATGCTCGGCATAAGCAGCGTCGAGGCGGCTCAGCAGCTCCTGCGCGCCGACCGCAACGAGCTCCGTTCCGACGCACGTGTCATCGAGGCCCGCCTGGCCGAAGCCGACCTCGAATCCCTACAGGGCGAGTTGGAAGAGGCGAAGTCGGAGTGCAGGCGCCTCGAAGACGAGCTGGAGAAGGTCTCGAGCGAATACGAGGAGGCGGAAGCGGAGCTGAAGAGCGCCCGCGAGGCCCGCTCCAAGTTCGACGCCGACTACCGCGAGCACACGCGCCTGAGTGGCGAGCTGCGGGAGGCGGAGGCCGGACGTCAGCGAGCCGAGGACCGGGCGGCGGAGGCGGAGAAGGGTCTCGAGGATCTGGCGAAGGCCGAAGAGGAGCTCGGGGGCTTGAGGCCGGAGCTCGAGAGACTGCCGGAGCTGGAGGCCGAGCTCGAGAGGCTGGAGGAGAACCGGCGACGGGCAGAGAGGCGAGACCTTGCCCGGCGGGAGCTGTGGCAGGCGCAGGCCAGGGTTGCGGCCATCGAGTCCGAGGTCTGGAACACGCTGGAGGAGCTGGATGGCGAGGGGGATGAACCCCTCCCGGGCTGGGCCGCGCTCTTCGAGCTGGACGGGCCGGAGTTGCTCGGGGAGGCCGCCGCCGTGCTGGAGGGGGCGGCGGGAGATCTCTCGCGGGCCGAGGACCACTACGAGAATCTGCGGGAGCTGGAGGCAGCGCACGAGGACTTCAAGCTTCTTGAAGAGGAACTGCGCGAGGCCGCAAAGAGGCATGAGGAGGCGCTCGCCGAGAGGGGACGGCTCGTCGAGGAGCTCGAGGGCGTCTCCGGTGGCGAGGACCTGGAGAAGTGGGAGATCGAGCTGCGCGAGGAGGAGGAGAAGCTCAAGGAGCTCGCAGCCACGCACCGGGGAAGGGCGGCCGCCAACGAGCGCGAGGCCAAGAACGTGGACAAGGCCCGCGAGGCCATAGACAGCGGGGCCGAGGACCACTGTCCCACGTGTCACAGGGGTTTCGAGGATGGGGAGCAGGGGGAGATCTCCGACACCCTCCGCCGCCAGGCCGCGGCCCTCAGGCGTCTTGCCGCCCGCGAGAACGAGGAGGCCGAGAAGCTCTCCACGGCCGCAGCCGCCACCGGGAAGAAGCTGCAGGGGATCTCGGAGAAGCTCGCGCGCTGGCGCGAGCTTCGGGAGACCCTGGCCCGGGCCGAGGACCGCGCCGCCGAGAGGCTCGAGGCGCTGGAGCGTGCCCGGGATCACAGGCGCGAGCTGGAGACGCGCCTCGAAGGGTCCGCTGCCCCCGCCGAGGAGGAACTGGCGGAGGCTCATGATCGCCGTGAGCATCTGCGGTCCCTGCGCGACGCCCGCCCCGGCGTGGCGAGCCTGGCCCGTGAGCACGCCGAGAAGACGGAGCACGCCGCGGAGCTGGTAGAGGAACTCGAAGGGCTCGCCGGCCTCTCCTACGACCCGGAGGTCCACGGCGAGAGGAGACGAGAGAAGGCGCGGCTCGACGAGACGCGGGGCCGGGCAGCCGAGCTCGAGCGCCGCCTCGCGACCCGGCCGGAGGTGGAGAGGGCGCTGGAGGAGGCCCGCAGGCGTGCGGGCGAGGCCGAGGAGAAGGCAGCAGGCTTGCGGCGGGAGATCTCCGCTCTCGACTTCAACGAATCTGCTTACGAAGCGGCCACAGAGAGGGTCGCCGCGGCGGAGAATAGAGCGAGCCGGCTAAGGGATGCGCGGGAGCATTTCGGTGGCGAGTGGAAGGACGCGGAGTACAGGATCGAGCGCGTAAGCACGGAGCT
Source organism: Rubrobacteraceae bacterium (assembly GCA_029240775.1). GTDB lineage: Bacteria > Actinomycetota > Rubrobacteria > Rubrobacterales > Rubrobacteraceae > JALYGY01. The sequence continues at coordinate 8,566 of JARDZQ010000040.1, forward strand.
GGGGCGGCTCGACGCGGACCGCAAGCTCGCCAACCAGCGGGCCTCCGAGGCGGCCAGGATGGACGAGATGGACGCGCTCTTCACGTTGTTCTTCAAGAGCCTCACGGCGCGGGCGCGGCCGCTGCTCGAGGCCGAGGCGTCGGCGCTGGTGCGGGAGCTCACCGACAACCGCTACGAGCGAATGGAGTTCGACGAGAACTACCGGGTCAGGCTCCTCGACCGCTTCGACGACTCCTACGCCATAGACCGCTTCTCCGGCGGTGAGGCTGATGTTGCCAGCCTCTCGGCGCGGGTCGCCCTCAGCAAGATCATCGCCGCCCGCGGCGGCGCGACGACTTTAGGCTTCCTCATCCTGGACGAGGTCTTCGGGAGCCTTGACGCGAACCGCCGCAACAACGTGCTCCTGGCCCTCGAGCGCCTCAAGCGCTCCTTCGGACAGATCTTCATAATCTCCCACGTCGCCGAGGTGCAGGAATCCGCCCTCGTGGACGAGGTCTGGATGCTCGAAGAAGACGAGGAGGGCAGGAGCACCGTCCGGCGCGTCGAGCAGAACGCCGTGACCCCCGTCGAGCTCCTGCAAGAGCGGTAGCGTGGCGGAGAGGGTACCCGACGCGTGGGTCGGGAGGGAGGCGCACCTCAGGTACGTGGACGCCGACGCGCCGCGCTCGCTCGACTGCACGATAACGGAGGTCAACGACCGGGGCGTCTGCGTCGACTCC
>JARDZQ010000508.1 GCA_029240775.1 Rubrobacteraceae bacterium
TGCTCGCCACCAGGCTGGGTGCCGCTGCGACAGAGCACCTTGCCCGTGGCGAACAGGGGCTAATGGTTGGGGTTGTGAGGGGAGAGGTCGCTGCCATACCGTTGTCGGAGGTGGTCGCTAACAAGAAAGCACTAGACTTGAAGCTGGTGGAGTTGGCAGAGGTGCTGGTGAAGTAAGGAGGTAGGATTTTCGGACGATAAACGCGAGCATATTACTGGCCGGCGCCCCCAGCGCTTGGGGTTTGTTCGCATTAGCGATGATCAGGGAAGGGATAAGATATGCATCACGCGCATAGACCTTTTGAGGCTTGGGAGGGCGAGGCCGTAGAGGTGACTTCAGAGGGGAACACACCTGCGACTCGCGGGATACTCGCAGAAGTAAACAATTCGGGCATAGTGATGCGGTTCCGTCAGTGGGTCGCCGTGCGTAGTCCTGTAACGGAGGAGGCTGAAAGGCAGTCGCCTAACGAATTAAGGGAGATATCCTTGTTTCGCCCCTGGCACACCATCAGCGGGGTCCGTCTGTTGGAGCCGGAGGAAGAGCAAGCCTTAGAGTCTATGGGGCCTCAGACCAGTTCTCTCCCGGCTGCCTGGTCTGTTTCCGACGAGATACCAGAAAACCCTGTGCCTTGATCAAGGCGGGTTACATACCCCGATGATTATTCGACCAGTCGATCTGACCGCAGATGTCGTATCAATATTTAGCGGGCAAGGCGCTGACCGAATTGTTCGGCTGGTCGCTCAAGACCTCATGCAGGTGAGCGCGCAGACAACCAGAGTGCGAGGCGCAGACTGATAGAAAGTGAGGAGGAAGTGAGGACGGCTGGGGCTCGAAAGGGATCTCAGCTCCTGTCATCATTGTGATGCTCCATCTTGCGCCTCCGCAGCTACCTCAAGCGCTCGCCCACTGGAGCGCGAATCCCGGCGAGCAGCCTTAAGGCGGCTGAGGGTCGGCCCTTTACGCAGCTGTCTACCGCCCGTCCCTGGGAGGAGCTGCTCGCCCCACGGCAGACGTAAGTGCTCATAAGCAGTGTTCTCGCAAGTAGGGTCCATCGACTGCAACCTTCCGATGACTGCCCGAAGCTCAGATAGCACAACTTGACCACGCATTTGATCTATCTTGCTCAAGGCACCCAAGCACCCCAGGAGTAGACTCTAAAGTGGGGAGAACGTGCAAGCCACGCCAAAGAAGTCGAGGCATCAAGAAGAGAGGAGGTGACCGAGATGAGAGGGCTCAACTCGAGCGAGCTCTTCTGGGGCTTCCTGTTGATACTCGTAGGAGGGCTGCTGTTGCTCGAGGCCCTGGGCGTTTTTGTGATGTGGGACGTAGTCATACCGATAGTACTGGTACTGATCGGTCTGTTCGTGGTCTTCCGTGCCTTTCGCTCGGAGCAGACGCCCAGGCACACGCCTCCTAGGCCGCACACATGAGAGACAGTAGAGGAGGGTCTCATAGAGCTCTGGAGGGGTTGGGGCATCCTAGCCTCAGCCCTTCCTCTTCTTGCCCTTATTCACCCAACCGCGTGGAAGGCGCTCTTGGGTGGGAAGGGTTGCCCCGCCGAAGGGGAACATGGGCACAGCCAGACCAAAGGAGCGAATAATATGGCCCTATGGGAGATCACTACCGGGCGAGACGAGCCATGTCTGTACGTCGAGCTAAAAGGGGAGCACGAAGCCACTTTCGATCAGACTATGCGCTGGTGGGTAATCGAAGCCAATCCCCACGACGCTCTGGCCCTCTATAGCTCGCCAAGCCCCGATCTGGGGAAGAGGACAAAGGGGGATATGGTAGCCGAAGGCACCGTGCAGGAGCATGCCAGACACTTTGAGGGACCTACGGGATGAACCAGGCTGAACCCCTTTCCACGAAGCTTATGTTAGGGGATACCCGGGACTTCGCCTATCATGCGGTCTGCGAACGTCGCTTGTGGTAGGTGTTCTTGGAACTCCGCATAGTCCCGGTCCAACATCACGGTGATACGCTCTGCCGCTCTTGCGCGAACGCGGCGGGGGTCTCCTTTTGAACGCCTGTCTTCTGGGTAGGCTCTCGCCGGAGGAAGCTGTGGAAGAACTCGGGGAGCCGCCCGGACGGGTTCTTAACTCCACCACGTATCATACGAGCGATATAACGTACTTGATCCGGAAGGAGGGAGATTGATGGAGGATAGAGTGATTCTCGAGATGAGCCGCTACAACGACAATCGCGGCGCCGGGCGGTCCTCCGGCACGGCATTCACTGGGCGCCTCCTGCCGTGGCCGACGGCTTTGCGCGATTTGGTCGTCAGGGCGACGGTTCCGATCCGGATCGCGTGGATCTTCATCGAGCAGGCTCCATTATGGGGCGCGTTCCACTGCCTTCTCGATAATCAGGCGAAGTTTGGCGCGTTCCATACGAGGACCGCGCGCGAGAGGCGGAGGCGTGGGCCAAGAAGCACGGTATGGACCCAGCGGCAGAGGACTCCTTTCGCCTCTGCCTCCTCGCTGTCGACGTCCAGAACACGTTCTGCATCCCAGACTTCGAGCTCTTCGTCGCAGGGCGCTCGGGCACGGGCGCGGTCGACGACAACCGGCGTCTGTGCGAGTTCATCTACCGCAACCTCGGCACAATCACGCAGATCTTTCCGAGCCTCGACACCCACCATGCGATGCAGGTGTTCCACGCGATCTGGCTCGTCGACGAGCATGGCGACCACCCGGCGCCCTATACGCTCGTCTCGGCCGAAGACGTCAAGGCCGGCCGCTGGAGAATGAACACCGCGGTCGGCGAGGCCCTCGGGATCGACATCGACTACGCCGAGCGCCACCTCGCTCACTACACGCGGCGGCTGGCCGAGGGCGGGAAGTACGACCTGACCATCTGGCCCTATCACGCCATGCTCGGTAGCGTCGGGCACGCCCTCGTCTCGGCGGTCGAGGAAGCGGTCTTCTTCCACGGCATCGCCCGGCACAGCAAGCCCGACTTCCAGGTCAAAGGGAACAACCCGCTCACCGAGCACTATTCAATGCTCGGCCCGGAGGTGACCGAGGGACCAGACGGCGATCGCCTCGGGGGGAAGAACGCTGAGCTCATCGAAAAGCTGCTCACATTCGATGCCGTCGTCGTGGCCGGACAGGCGAAGAGCCACTGCATGGCCTGGACCATCGATGACCTCCTGGAGGACGAGGTCGCCGGGGAGCGGCTTGCCGAGCGGACCTACCTCCTAGAGGACTGCACGTCTCCAGTCGTCGTGCCAGGCGTGGTCGACTACACGGATGATGCGGATGCCGCATTCGAGCGCTACGCGGCCGCGGGCATGCACGTCGTTCGTTCGGTGGACCGGATCGAAAGTTGGCCGGGCATCAAAAGGGGGTAAGTGTATCCTTACGCAGAG
>JARDZQ010000041.1 GCA_029240775.1 Rubrobacteraceae bacterium
CCCTGAGCAGGTCGTCGAGACCGCCATCCAAGAAGATGCCGACGCCATCGGGGTCTCCATACTCTCCGGCGCCCACATGACCCTGATACCCAGGATCGTCGACCTGCTCAAAGAGAACGAGGCTGAGGACATCCTGGTCTTCTGTGGGGGGACCATACCGAAGGACGACATCCGGAGGCTCAAGGAGATGGGGGTCGGCGAGATCTTCACCCCCGGAACCCCCACGAAGAGAGCCGTAGAGTACGTCCAGCAAGCCGTACCAGCAAACTAGGACGCGTTAGCTCGATCGGATACCTGCCCGGTTACTGAGAAGCAGGGTATTTTGCAGCAAGCCTCTTGACGGTGGTTGCGTTTCGCATGGTTGCCGGCATGCCGATCGTCTTTTCGAGAAGCGCGCCGGAGAACGCAGATTCACTCATCTTCTTGCGGCACAACCAGTAGACCTCGCGCTCGTGGACGTGAAAGTCGTCGATCTCGGTTCGGAACGCCAGGAGCCTCTGCTGCGCCTCGTCGTCCGGCGGAGCAGGCAGGAAAGCGATGTACAGCGAGTTACCCTCTTCATCCAGTTCAGAGGTCGAGAAAGGCTGATAGCTCGCGATATCGGCCAGCTCGGAGGCGGATCTTATGAACGTCGCTACCTCGTATCCGAGCGCTTCGCGAAGGTGGCCCTCGATCTCCTCTTCGAGCGCTCGTGTGTTCTTGGCCGGCGAGTCGAAGATGACGTTACCGCTCGCGATAAACGTCTCGACGTTCGAGAGCCCTAGAGCCTCGAACAGCTCGCGCAGGCGATCAATCTTCACGTTATGGCCGCCGACGTTGATCGCTCGCAGAAATGCTATGAGCCGCCTAATCTCTGTCGATGGTAGCTTCAAAGAGGACCTCCCCACTATGGTGGAGTACAATGCTCCGCTGTGTACTACTCGACCATCCCTTTCATCACGTTGCTAGATCTCATCCCGTAAGGAATGTAATCGAGGCCAGACCCGTTCACCACACGAGTTCTGGTCAGCAAAGCGCAACAAAACCTGACAAGCTAAAGCGCTGACAAGCTGCCGACGAAGGAGGCACTCTTTGGATTTCGTGAGTGTAGAACGCGGGGACGTGGCCGTACTGACCATAGACCGCCAGGAGAAGCTCAACGCCCTCAACCCGCAGGTGGTAGAGGAGATCGGGCAGGCTCTGTTGGAGCTGGAGGCCGAGGGGCCGCGCGCGGTCGTCGTGACCGGCGCCGGTGAGCGTTCCTTCGTCGCCGGGGCGGATATCTCGGCGATGAACGAGATGGACCCGCTGGAGGCCAAGCGCTTCTCGGAGATCGGGCACGCCGCCATGGCCCTCCTCGACCGCAGCCCCATCCCGACCATAGCCGCCGTCAACGGCTACGCCCTCGGTGGGGGCTGCGAAGTGGCGATAGCCTGCGACATCCGCATAGCCGCCGAGAACGCGACCTTCGGCTTCCCCGAGGTCGGCCTCGGCATCCTACCCGGCATGGGCGGCACCCAGCGCCTACCCCGCCTCATCGGCCCGGCGCTCGCGAAGGAGTTGATCTTTACCGGTCGACGCATCGGCGCTGAGAAGGCGCGCGAGATCGGGCTCGTCAACCGCGTCGTCCCGCAGGGAGAGGCGCTGAACGTCGCGCGCGAGGTGGCCGCCGAGATCGCCCGTAACGGCCCCCTCGCCGTCCGCTACGCGAAGGCTGCGGTGAACCGCTCGGCGGACGTGGACCTCGTGAGCGGGCTGGAGTACGAGGCCGACCAGTTCGCCCTCCTCTTCGCCACGGAGGACGCCCGTGAAGGCATGGGCGCCTTCGTCGAGAAGCGCAAGCCCGAGTTCGGGGGCCGGTGATCCACGAGACCAATCTCCGCGTCCGCTACGCGGAGATTGATGCCCAGGGGCACGTGAACAACGCAGTATACCTCTCGTACTTCGAGGTCGGCCGCGTCGAGTGGCTGCGCGCCGCCGGCCTCTCCTACAAGGAGCTGGAGGATCGAGGCTACGGCATCGTAGTCGTGGAGGTGCTCGCCCACTACCATAAAGCCGCCTTCTTCGACGACGAGCTCACCCTCCGCACCGAGCTGGCGGACCTGAGCAGAGCCTCTCTCCGCTTCGAGTACCGAGTCTCGCGCGACGGAGAGTTGCTCGTCACAGGCCACACGCGCCATGCGTGCGTGGACCTCGCGACCGGCAGACCGGTCCGGATGCCCGGAGAGCTGCTCGAGGCCGCACGCGGGGCGCCGTCCTAGGACGGAGGCCTCGCCTCTGAGTTAATCTCTCTTCAGGAGAACAGCGGCGAAAGGAGCCGAGCGTGCTCGACACCACCATCGATACCGGGGCCCGCGCCGACAGGAGGCTGCGGGAGGAGAGGATCACCCGGCTCACCACCGTTCGCTCCGACGGCCAGCCGCAGTCGGTGCCCGTCTGGTTTTTGTGGGACGGCGATAGCTTCCTGATCTACTCCCAACCCGACCGCCAGAAGCTCAAGAACATCGGCCGAAACCCCAGACTGTGGCTGCACCTGAACTCCAACGACCGTGGCGGCGACGTCGTGCGGGTCGAGGGGATAGCGGAGATACTGGACAGCTTCCCGCCGGCTACCGAGATCCCCGAGTGCCTGGAGAAGTACCGGAAGAGCATCGCCCGCATCGGCTTCGACCCGGAGGCCTTCGCGCGAGCGTACTCCGTCGCCCTGCGCGTAACGCCCGAGCCCTGGCAGATCTGGTAAGAGGGCGTCTCGACTGTGGCACGGGAGATCACACTGGCCCTCACCGGCGACGTGATGCTGGGACGCGGGGTCAACGAGACGCTTCCCAACGTGCGCCTCGAGGAGCCGTGGGGCGATGTACTGCCCCTGCTCCTCTCCGCCGACCTGCGCGTCATCAACTTGGAGTGCGCCATCACCGAGCACAGACGCTCCTGGTCGCGCACCCGCAAGGTCTTCCACTTCCGCGCCGACCCGGCGGCTACCGGGGTCCTCGAGGCGGCGCGCATAGACGCCTGCTCGCTCGCCAACAACCACACCCTGGACTTCGAGGAGAAAGGCTTGCTCGACACCCTCTCTCATCTGGAGGCCGCGGGCATCCGGTACGCGGGGGCCGGTCATGATCTGAGAGAGGCAGCGCGGCACGTACTTCTCGAAGGAGCTGTTGCGCTCGTGGCTTTCACGGACAACGAGCCGCCCTTCGCGGCAGGACTGGACAGGCCGGGCACGAACTACCTGCCGGTCTCGACGGAGCCGGAGGTCCTGCGCCGAGTAGAGGAGGCTATCGGGGCGGCGCGCGAGGCCGGGGCGAGGACGGTGATCTTCTCCAATCACTGGGGGCCGAATATGGTGCTGAGGCCCCCTGAGGCCTTCCGGCGGTTCGCCCGCGCCGTCGTTGACCTCGGAGCGGACGTCTACTACGGGCACAGCGCGCACGTATTCCAGGGCGTGGAGATCTACCGCGGCAAGCCGATCCTCTACGACACCGGAGACTTCATAGACGACTACGCCGTGGACCCGAACCTGCGCAACGACCGCTCCTTCCTGTTCTGCGTCTCGATGGAAGGTGGGAGCCTCCAGCGCCTGGAGCTCTTCCCGGTCTTCCTGCCCTACGCCAGGGTGGAGCTGGCTCACGGCGACGAGCGCGGGAAGATCTTTGACCTCATGCACAAGCTCTCGGCCGAGATGGGCACCGTCTTCGAGCGGCGCGAGGACCGGCTCGTTCTCGAGCCCACCTAGAATCGGACCTCTGCTAAACTCGCCCCCGTGAACCCCTTGATGAACCAGTACGCGGACGTCCTTCTGAGGGCTGGCGTCGCCGGGACCAACACTTCCCACGGGGCGGAGAACAACCTCCTCAAGATCAGGCGCCTCCTCGAGGGCGAGCCGTCCCAGACCTTCGGCATGGAGGCGCTGCTCGCTAGCGTGGGCTTCGATGAGGCCTACGAGGCGGTGACCCTCCAGACCGGCCACCCTCCGGACGCGGAGGAGACCGAGGGGCGTGGGTGCATAGACCCGGCGCGCACCGCCGCAGGGCTCGTGGAGGCTGGAGAGCGCGTCCGGGCCGTCGCCGAAGGCGGCGGGAGCTTCGTCTTTGCGACCGGTCACCCGGGCGCCCTGCTCTCCTACTACCTGGGCCTGGCGGCTTGGGTCGAGGAGCTGGGCGGGGAGGCGCTCACGGCGCGCACGCCCGGACGCTACAACAAGAACTCCATCCTCGACTGGGTGGGTCCCGTGGGGACCTTGGGGAACGGGGCGAGCCTCTGGCATACCCACGACGCCGGGCCCATGCGGGATTTGCTGCGGGAGCTGGACGACGTGGACCTCGTGGTGGCGGACCACGGGTTCGCGGGGGCCGCCGTAGCCGCCGGCATCCCGACGGTCGCGATCATGGACACCAACGACCCTGCTCTGGCGGTCGTGGCCCGGCGCGGCGCGGACCTCACGGTCGTGCCCATGGACGATAACCGCCCGCTGAACTCCTACGCCTCCGCCCTTGAGGTGCTCACGGGCAAGCCGTAGACGGGTCCCCGCGCTCTCCGGCAGTGCTGCCTCAGTCTGCTCCTACCACGCGTCGAGGGCCTGCTCCAGCGTAAGTCCCCGCCCTTCGGCCCATGCTTTCGCAAACGCCTCCTCACCGAGCGTCTCGCGGGCGGTCGCGACAAGAGGCTCGTACCTGGCGCGCTCTATATCGCTCGGCGGCGCGCCTATCCTCTCGCGCAGCGCCTCGACGGCCGCCCAGAGTCGCACGGCCTTCTCCGGCTGCCCGCGCGCGGCAAGCATCGCAGCCACGCCTACCTAAGAACCTGAGAACCTCAAAACCTCCTCCCCGATAGCTCCTGCATTCCGCAAACCGCTCTAGTGGCTGCGCCCGCAAGCGATAGGGGCGGGGCCGGAGACGGTCTCGCCCCGCGCGGAAGCGACAAGATGAGGCTGAGGAGGTGGAGCATGGCACGAGCAGGCGACGTACTGGAGAAGCGGCCAGCGGATCGTCTTCCGCCAGACGCCGGGCCTCGACGCTCTAGCGGTCTACGACGGTCAAGGTTAGGTGGCTCGGGTGCTCGGGGTCGTGGAAGATTCTCTGCCGGGCGACCTCGGTACGCGCCGAGTCGGGACCCTCGCCTGTGTTCGGGTTGCGGTCCCAGCGGGGGAAGGAGCTGGAGGCGATCTGCACCCTGATGCGATGTCCAGCCCTGAAGGTGATGCCGGTCGCCCACAGATCCACACGGTACTCATAGACGCGTCCCGGCTCGACGGGCTTCGGTCCCGCGGACCTTATGACGCCGGGGGCCGGAAAGCCTTCCCTCTGGCTAGCCCGGATCACGCCGTCCGTCACCACGATGGCGCGCCCGTCCGGGTATACGTCCACGAGCCGGACGACGAAGTCCGTGTCAGGGGCGGAGGTGGCGGCGAAGAGCGTTGCGTGGACGGGCCCGAGCGCGGTGTAGTCCTCCCGCAGGACCTCGCTCGTATAGAGGAGCACGTCCCGGCGGGCCTCGACCTCGCGCTGGTCGCGGGCCCCGGGGCGGTGGATGGGGGCCATGAGTATCGCCCCGCCGACCGTCGGGACGGGGTCTTCAGGGTCGTAGTCGTAGAGATCAGGGGCGCTCTGTCCGGGCGCCTCACGTGAGAGGCGCCCGTCTCCGTGCAGGTGCCAGCGTTCTTCGCGGGCGTCGGGTACGGGCCACTCCGCGTAGCCGCGCCAGCGGTTCTCGCCCATCACGAAGATCTCGACCGGCGGCCTCTCCTCCAGAGGGCCCTCCTCGCCCTTCAGCGTAGCGTCGAACCAGCGCAGGTGGGCGTCGGTGAGGTCTCCGCGGTAGTCAAGTAACGCGCCGGAGCTGCCGATGCCGAAGTCTAGGTCGCCGAAGGTACTCTCGAAGTCGCCGTGCGTCCACGGCCCCACTAGCAGGCGCGGGGAGCGCCCACCGGTCGCCTCTGCTCGCTCCTTCATCGCCGCGTACTGCCTCAGCGTCTCCCCTATAAAGCAGTCGTACCAGCCCCCTATGTGGAAGGTGGGAACTTGGACGCGGTCGTACCTGCCGTCTATGTTGAGGTAGTCCCAGCCCTCGTCGTCCGCGCCGCGCGCGAAGCCGCCGCGCACGAAGGGGGTGAGGCCGTCGGGGTCGGGGACCTGCGTTAGCGGGAGCGCGTCGTAGCCGCCGCCCGCGAGGAGGGCGTCTATGGAGCCGACCAGCTCCGGCAGCTTCTGCCCGATCTGCTCCGGCTCACCGCGGTATCTGCGGAAGAGGATTCCGAGTGCGAGGGCGGCCTGGGCCCAGTACTGGATGAGACCGAGCTCGCGCGCCCCGCCGCGCATCTGGGCGCCGTTCAAGTGGTTGCCCCACGTCTGACCCGGCGCCATGCTCTTCAGGGACGGCGGTTGCATGACGGCGGCGTGCCACTGGGCCTTGCCGAGGTACGAGAGCCCTATCATCCCGACGGCGCCGGAGGAGCCGGGGAGCGAAGCTGCCCACTCGACGGAGTCGTAGCCGTCCTCGAACTCGTGCACGAACGGGGTGAACTTCCCGTCAGAGGCGTAGCGCCCGCGGACGTCCTGTATCGCGACGATGTAGCCGCGCCGGGTAACTTTCAGGGGGTCGAGGTAGGTGGAGTTGAAGGGGAGGTCTTTGCCGTAGGGCATGCGAGCCAGGAGGACCGGGTAAGGGCCGCCGTCCGCAGGACCGTAGACGTTAGCCATCAGGGTCGTGCCGTCGCGCATAACCGCGGGCACGTCCGTCTGTACCGTCACCTCCCTTACGGGGTCCATGCGTCCTCCGTTCGGTGTTGGATCAGGTGCGTCTCGCGAGCAGTGCGAGTACGCCCAGCAGAGCCAGAGCGGCGGGCACGGCGATGGAGATAGCCCGGATCTTCAGTATCCTGCTCCGCATCTCGACCGTATCGTTGAGGCGCGGGAAGGGTTTGTCCGGCTCCTCGACGCCGAGAAATTCGCACAGGGGTCTCCAGCCTTCGCTCACCTCGTAGACCAGCAGCTTCTCTTCCGGGACGCGCCGCCGGACCTCCTCGTTGTGCCGCTCGAAGACCTCTATGGCGTAGCGTCTGTCTTCGAAGCGCCCGTCGAAGGTGCCCTGCCAGATGATCTCCTCCGCCATGTTGCCTCTCCCGATCCTGCCGAAGCGGAGGAGCCGGATCGCGCCGAAGACCAGCCGAAAGAGCGGGGAACGGGTGGTGATCATACTCAACTCGTAGATGGTCGAGCGCGTGCTCTCGTACCACCTCTCGGGGTCACGAACCGTGAGGATCACCTTCGCGTCTGGGTAGCGCTCCATCAACTGCTCGTAGAAGGCGCAGGCCGGCCAGTCTACAGCCGCCTCGTAGCCCTCTAGGATCTCCTCCCAGTCCACCAGGTCGCCCCGCCACGCGGCCTCCCAGAGCGGCGCGTGCTCGGGATGGGCGAAGACCTCGACCATGTGGTAGCAGGGGCCGAAGCCGAGCTCTTCGAGGGCGGTCTTCAGCGACAGCGTGCCCGTCCGCCCGAAGCCGGCGCCGACGACCTCCACTAGCGCTCTGCGGGCGTGTAGTCTTTGTAGCGCTCACGCAGCGCCATCTTCAGGGCCTTCCCCGTGGCGGTGTGCGGGATCTCGTCCACGAACTCGATCGCATCTGGCAGCGACCACTTCGGGTGATGTGCTGCGAGGTGGGAGATGAGATCTTCCTCCGTCGTTTCGGCGCCTTCCTTGAGGACCACCACCCCCAGAGGCCGCTCGCCCCACTGCTCCTCGGGGACGGCTATGACGGCGGCCTCGGCGACGGCGTCGTGTGACATCAGGCTGTTCTCGAGGGCGACCGAGGAGATCCACTCCCCTCCGCTCTTTATGAGATCCTTGGTACGGTCCTGTATCTCGACGTAGCCGTTCTCGTCTATGGTGACGATGTCGCCGGTCCTGAACCAGCCGTCCTCGGTGAACTTGTCGGTGCCCTCTTCGGTGTTGAAGTACGCCCCCGAGACCCAGGGACCGCGGACCTCGAGCTCGCCCATCGACTCGCCGTCCCACGCGGCGAAGCCCTCGTCACCGCGCGCCCTCACCTCGATGAACGCCCCCGGTATGCCCTGCTTGGCCCTCACCCTGTACCGCTCGTCCTCGGGGGCATCGTCCAGCTGGCTGCTCACGTGGCAGACGCTGCCAAGAGGCGTTGTCTCGGTCATGCCCCAGGCGTGCAGTACGTGCAGGCCATGGCGCTCGGCGAAGGCCCGGATCATACCCTCAGGCGCCGCCGACCCGCCGATGATCATGGCCCGCAAGCTGGAGAGTTGATACGCCCCTGGATTCTCGTCGAGCTTGTTCAGGATGCCGAAGAAGATGGTCGGAACACCGGCGGTGATCGTGACCTTCTCGTTTGCCAGGTTCTCGAGCAGGCTCTCGGGGTCGAGGTGCGGCCCCGGCAGGACCTGCTTGGCCCCGACAAGGGTCGAGGTGAAGGGCAACCCCCAGGCGTTGACGTGGAACATCGGGACGATCGGCATAACGACGTCGCGCTCGGCGATCCCGAGCATGTCCGTCATGGCGGAGGCCATGGAGTGCAGACAAATTGCCCGGTGCGAGTAGAGCGCGCCCTTCGGACGCCCCGTCGTCCCCGAGGTGTAGCACATCGCCGCCGCGTCGTCTTCTGCGAAGTCCGGATACTCGAACCGCTCCTCGTCCGCGCCCGAGAGCAGCTCCTCGTAGCTCTCCAGCCCCTCGGGCGCCGAGCCGTCTGCGGAGAGGACGTAGATGTGGTCCAGATCCACCCTGTCCCGGAAGCTAGCGAGGAGCTTGACCATGGTCTCGTCTATGAGGAGTACGCGGTCGCCTGCGTGGTCGATGATGTAGGCGAGGTCGTCGGCGCTCAGGCGCGGGTTGATGGTGTGCAACACCAGCCCCGCGCACGGCACCCCGAAGTACGCCTCGAGGTGCTGGTGGTTGTTCCAGGCGAGGGTCGCCACGCGGTCGCTCTTCTCGAGCCCGAGCTCCCCGAGCGCGACGGCGAGCTTCTTGGCCCGCCTGACGAAGTCCGCGTAAGTGTAGCGGTGGAAGCTCTTGTCTGGTCTGCGGGTGACGATCTCCTTCGGCCCGTAGAGCGCCTCGGCCCTGCGGAGCATGGCGGGCAGGGTCAGCTGGTAGTCCGAGGTGAGGCCTTTCAACGCATCCTCCTTCCCTTTCCCCCTGTAGCGCGATGTTAGCATTCGCGTGAGAGCCGGGGCAAGGTGCAGGGATGGCGAATCCGCGATGAATCGAGCGGCTTGTGCGCACACAAACACCCTC
>JARDZQ010000042.1 GCA_029240775.1 Rubrobacteraceae bacterium
CGCCCCGTTGTCCCCGATGAGGCCGAGTACCTCCCCCTGCTCGACGTGCATGTCTACGCCCTTGAGGACGGAGATCGCACCGAAGTTCTTGACCACGCCCTCTACGCGCAGGAAGTCGGACCCGTTTCCGTTCTGCATCACTCACCACCCCCTGCGCCGCGCAACCTGGCGACGTAGACGTTGAGGATCATGGCGATGAGGATGGCGACGCCGAGGATGATGTTGAAGGTGTAGGCGCTGATCCCCTGCAAGGTGAAGCCGTTGCGGAGGATGACGAGCACCAGCGCCCCGAGGAACGCGCCGCTCGCGGTCCCGACCCCGCCGAGGAGCGCCGTCCCCCCTATGACCGCCGCGGCAATGCACAGGAGCACGATGTCAGGGCCGCCGGCGAGGGGGTCTATGGAGCTTATGCGGAAGGCCTCGATGATCCCGACGAACCCCCCTAGCACGCCGCAGAGCATGAAGTTGCCGATCTTGATGCGCGCGATGCTCACGCCCGCCTCCCTCGACCCGAGCGGGTTGCCGCCCGTTGCGTAGGTGTGGAGGCCCCACCGGGTCCGCGACAGAACGAGCTGGAGGACGGCCACGATGAGTATGGCCCAGATGGTCCCGGACCAGGCGTATTCTCCCAGGGCCTGGGTGACGTAGTTCGTCTCCGGCGGGGTCGCCGGGAAGCCGCCGGTTAGGGTGACGTTCAGACCAGCGAGCAGGAAGAACACCCCGAGTGTCGTGATGAGCGACGACACGCCGAGGTAGACCGTGATCAGGCCGTTGACGAGCCCGACGAGCGCGACGGCGAGCAGACCCACCAGGACCGCGAGCGGCAGATATAGATAGAGCTGCTCGTAGGCGAGGTACATGACGATGGGCGCGAACGCGAAAGACTGGCCGACCGAGAGGTCTATCTCGCCGCAGATGAGCAGCATGCACAGAGCAGCTGCGATGACCACGTAAGGCACAGCAAACTGAGCGAGCGAGAGGATGTTCTGCTCCGAGAGGAAGGCCGGGTTCGCCGCCTGAAAGTAGATCACCAGACCCACGAGGACAAGGAAGACGCTCGCCTCCCGCACGCGAACGAGGCCGACCAACAGCCGACCGAAGAGCCCGCGCTCCTGCGTCCCGGCCCCCGGCGTCTCCTGCGCGGTGGTGGTCTCGCTCAAGTTCCCTCCCCCGCTCTACGCGGGTGCCTGCACGATCTTCTGCTCCTCCGAGTCCCCCTCGAAGCGCGACTCGGTCTCGAGGTAGCGGTCCACCGTGTCTGGTGTTATGAAGATGAGGCCCGTGTTCGTCTCCGCAGGCCCCGTGACCCCGCCGGAGATGTTGTAGAGGTAGAGTTGCATGACGGGGAAGAAGCCCTGCAGATAGGGCTGCTGATCGATGGTGAAGTCTATGTGCTGGGCTCTCATGAGCTTGAGGGTCTCCGGCAGGAGGTCGTAGCCGCCGGCCTTGACGCCCTTGTCGTGCAGGCCGAATTGTTCCATCACCTGGGCGACGCCCTGCGTGCTCCCCGCGTCAACCGCGAACATCCCTGCCACGTCCTTGTGGCCGTTGTACCACGCCTCGATTCTGGACCTCTCCTCCGTTATCTTCGCGCCTGTGGTGACCTGCTGGATCTCTATGTTCGCCCCGGAGTCCTCTATGGCCTGCTTCGCGCCGTCGATGCGCGGCTGGATGTTGAGCTGGCCAGGCGTCGCTATAAAGAGCGCTACGAGCCCCTCGTCGACGAGGCTAACGATCCGGTTTCCCATCTCGACGCCCGACTGAAAGAGGTCCTGGCCGACGTACGCGAGCGCGGGGTTCGTCCCTGGCCCCTCGCCATTGGCGTTGTAGGCGATCACAGGGATGCCGTTGTCCAAGGCCTTCTGGATCGGGTCGTTGAAAGCCACGGGGTCCACGACCGCGACGGCGATGCCGTCTGCGTTCCCCGAGATGGCGGTGTTCATCGCGTCAATCATCTCCGAGACAGTCGAATCCTCCGAGCCCGTCCACTGTGACGTAGTCCCGAGCAGAGCCTGCGCGTCCTCAATGCCGTACTGCGTCGGCACGAAGAACGAGTTCGTGGTCACGTGGCAGATGAAGACGAAGTTCCACTCCGGCGTGTTCGGGAAGTTGCCGCCCGACCCACCAGACCCACCACCCTGGCTCGCCTGCTGCGCCTCCGGCCTGCACCCGCTCAATAACAACCCCGCCGACGCCAGCGCGCTCGCCGCCAGAAACTGACGACGTCCCAGCCTGTAGCCACCTATGCCGTTTTCCTTCATCCACTTACCCCTGTCTTCTCGGCCATTGTTCGGCACCTTTCCCAACAAGCATTGTCATACCAATTTCGGTTCGTGTCAAGCGGGCTCCGGCTCTACTGCGGTCTCTCCACCTGCTCCCACCACAGGCCCATACGGGCCGTGGTACCGCCGTCCACGTAGACCACCTGCCCTGTGATGAAGTCCGCGGCGTCGGAGGCGAGGAAGGCGGCTGTAGGAGATACGTCTTTCGGGTAGCCGATCCGGCCCGCGGGGACGAGGGTGTTGCCGAACTCGGTGGTGTAGCCGGGGGTATCGAAGTAGCGGGGGACCTCTATGAGACCTGGGCCTATAGCATTGACCCTGACGCCCCGGTCGGCGAGCTCGATGGCCAGTTCGCGGGTAAAGGCGTTTATGGCGCCCTTTGTGGCGGCGTAAGCAGCGTGGCGAGGAAATCCTGCGAAGCCGTGGATCGAGGTTATGTTCACGATCGAGCCCCCGCCCGCCTCGAGCATGAAGGGGACGGCCCTGCGGGCGCAGAAGAAGTAGCCCTTCATGTTCAGGTCGAACATCTCGTCGTAGGTTGCCTCGTCTGTCTCCAGGAAGTCGAGGGCGCGGGTGACGCCGGCGTTATTGATAAGGACATCGAGGCCGCCCAGGGAGCTTGCCGCCTCCTCGACGACCCGCTCGCACTCGCCCGCTTTGCTCAGGTCTCCCTGGACGATAGCGGACCTCCTTCCGGAGGCTTGGATCTCTCTTACCGTCTCTTCCGGTTCGGTGTGGGCGTAGTGGACTGCTACGTCGGCGCCCCCCCGGGCGAGCTCTATGGCGATCCCCTGCCCGATGCCCATCCCCGCGCCCGTCACCAGCGCCTTCTTGCCCGAGAGGTCGATCACCGGTCCGCCCTCCGGATCGTCTCGCGCTTCTCCCAGCCCTCGGCGAAGAGGTTGAAGTGGACGTCCTTCTTCGGGTTGGCGGCTATGACCTCCTCGTCCAGCTCGACGCCGAGGCCCGGACCTTTCGGTAGATCAAAGTATCCGTCAACAACCTCGGGCAGACCTGGAGCGGTGTCGCGGACCCAGGGGTCGGCGAAGTCGTTGAAGTACTCCTGGATCTTGAAGTTCGTCGTGCAGGCCGCGAGGTGGAGGGCTGCGGCCGTGTTGATCTGGCCCCCCACGTTGTGCGGCGCGATAGTCACGTAGTACGCGTCGGCCCACGCGGCGAGCTTCTTCGTCTCTAGAAGCCCGCCGATGTGGCTTATGTCCGGCTGTATGACGTCGGCTGCCTGCAGCTCGAAGACCTCGCGGTACTCGAGGCGCTGGTGGATGCGCTCGCCCGTCGCGACGGGTATGCCCCCGGGGATACCTTCGGACGCCTTCTTGAGAGCCTTCAGGTTCACGGGCGGCACGGGCTCCTCGACCCACCCCAGGCCGTAAGGCTCCATCATCTTCGCCATCTCTATGGCAGTCGCCGGCGAGAAGCGGCCGTGCATCTCGAGCAGGATCTCCGGCTCGGAGCCTATGGCGTCCCGCACCGCCTCCACCAGCGCGACCGCCCGCAGCTTCTCGTCACGCTCAAGCTCGTAGTGGCCGGGCCCGAACGGGTCGAGCTTGAGCGCTTTATAGCCTCTCTCGACCACTCTCTTGGCGGCGGCGTGGAACTCCTCGGGTGTGCGCTCGACGCGGTACCAGCCGTTCGCGTAGGCCTTGACCCTATCGCGCACCGGTCCGCCGAGGAGGTTGTAGACCGGTTGATCCAGGGCCTTCCCGACTATGTCCCAGCACGCCGTCTCGAAGGCGGCGATCCCCGAGCTCATCACCTCCCCCGCGCGCGAGAAGTCGTCGCGGCCCATCTTCTTTACGAGGTCCTCGATCCTGAACGGGTCGTGGCCGACGACGTGCCTGGGCCCGGCCTCGGCCAGATACCCTACCAGCGCGTCGGTGTGGTTGACCATCCGCGCCTCGCCCAGGCCCGTCAGGCCCTCGTCGGTGTGCAGCCTCACGATCGTCAGGTTACGCCAGTCGGTGCCGACGACGAAGGTCTCTACGTCCGTGATCTTCATGCGCTCACCTCGCTCTTCTCCACGGGTATGCCAGGGAAGGATGTCCCCTTCTCGGTCGCTTTCGCCCCAGGGTAGTAGCGCTCGAGCATGGAGAGGGCGATCCGGGCGCGCCGCACCCTCTCGCGCCCGAGCGCTACCGCGGTTGCCTCCAGGTGTGTACCACTCGGGTAGATGTTGGGCGCGTTCCTCAAGCCCGCCTTGACGAACACGGGTGCAGCGACACGCACCAGGTCTGGCACCTCGTAGTGCCTGACGAAGCCACCGAAGTCGTCGGGGACCTCGACGTAGACGTCGAGCGGAACGTCGCAGGCCACGCGTATCGCCGCGAGTTGCGCGAGACCTAGGTCCGTGGGCACGTTGTACGTATCCGCCCCGAGCTCCTCCATAGCCCTGACCGCCGCGGCGTTCGCCGCCGAGAGCTGCACGGAGACCTTGACGACGAGATCCGAAGGTAATTCACCTTTTGCCTCGAGGTCTCTGAGCACCCACAGTAGCCCCGCGTCGGCGACGAGCACACCGCGCAGGCCCAGAGACACGCCGCGCAGCACGTCTTCGAGGGCGTATGCGAGCTGGTCCTGGCCCCTGTGTTGTGCTCCAAGCACCTTGCCCGCCCCCGACACCACGGTCGCCCCTGTCTCCCACGAGGCGCGCGGGCCGACAAAGAGCGAGAGCTCGAGCCCCGCCTCCCGCGCCATCGCGCACATCGCGAGGATCTCCGCGTCTGTGAGCAGCATGATGCCCGAGCCCTGCGATACCCGGTGTAGCTGCACTCCACGCCTCTGTGCCTCATCCAGCACGGCCTCCAGGACGCGAGGTCCCTCGACGCTGGGGATCTCGACGCGGTACTGCGCGCCGTCCGGGAAACGTTTCTCCGAGTCGGGCAACTCCGACAGGTCGCGAGCGGGTAGTCCCAGTCCCGCGAGCAGTTCTCTAGCCTTCATCTATCTCCCCCATATCTTCTTCGCCGAGCATGCCCTCCGCGAGGGCCGCCTCGATGTCTCTGGCTGTGTTCGTGAGGTGGACGCGCATCCCCTCCCGCGCCCCCTCGGCGTCTCCGGCCTCTATACGGGCCAGGATCTCCTCGTGCTCCCGCAGGGCCCGCCGGGCGCTGCCCGGACGCGACGCGCTCACCCGGCGGCTGGTCCTCAGCAACTCCACTATGGGATCCAGCATAGTCAGGAGCACTTCATTACCCGTGCTGCGCACCAGCTGCGTATGGAACTCGACGTCCGCGTCGACGTACCCCTCGGGCGCGTCGATGAGGGTCTCCATCCTGGCCAGCTGGCCGCGCATCTTTTGCACGTCCACCTCCCCGGCCCGCTCGGCGGCGAGGCCGGAGATCTCGACCTCCAGGATCTCCCGTATCTCCAGTAGCTCCCAGAGCGCCTTGGGCCGCACCCGCAGCAACAACCCTAGCGTGTCCCGCACCGCACGCGTGCTCCCCCCGCTCACCACCGCGCCCCTGCCGTGCTCGATGCTTATGAGGCCCCGCGCCTCCAGCAAATTCAGCGCCTCCCGTACCACCGTCCGGCTGACCCCCAGCTGTCCCACGAGCTCGCGCTCGGGCGGAAGCCGCTCGCCCGGACTCAGCCCACTCGATATGACCATGTCTAGGAGCTGGTCCGCAGCCCGGTCCCTCAGCCTGGTGCGCCCACCGTGATCACTCACCCCGACCATATTGTCATACCAATCGGGAGGCTTGTCAAATGAGTTGTGGGGCTCTTGTACCATCGCCCTCGAGGGGGGTAGGCTTCTCCTGTTCGAGGACCGAGGGAGGTGAGCCCGGCTGGAGTTCTGGTTCGAGTTCGGGAGCACGTACTCGTACCTCTCGGCCGCCCGGATCGAGGGTCTGGCCGCGGAGGCGGGCGTGCCGGTCGTGTGGGAGCCGTTCCTGCTCGGGCCCATCTTCGTGCAACAGGGCTGGAACGACTCGCCCTTCAACGTCTACCCGGCCAAGGGACGTTACATGTGGCGCGACCTGGAGCGGCTGTGCGAGGGGTATGGGATCCCGTTCGCGAGACCCTCGCGCTTTCCGCGCGACGGCCTACTCGCCGCCCGGGTCGCCTGTCTCGCGAAGTCCGAGCCGTGGCTCCCGGAGTTCGTGCGGGCGGTCTTCAGGGCCAACTTCTCCGAGGACCGCGAGATCGGGGACGCGGTGGAGATACGCGAGATCCTCGACTCCCTCGGACGGCCGGGCAAGCGGCTCGTGGAGCAGGCCCAGGCACCCGAGAACAAGATGTTCCTGCGCGAACAGACGCGGCAGGCCGGGGAGCTCGGGATCTTCGGCGCCCCGAGCTTCGTGGTCGGCGGCGAGCTCTTCTGGGGGAACGACCGCCTGGAGGACGCCCTGGCGTGGGCAACCTCCCGGAGGCGCGAAGCGCGCAGGTGAGCGGTCAGGGCTCTCAGGCCCGGTCCGCCACCCCTTCCACCCCTGCCATGCTTGCGCAGTGGGCACAGCAATAGAAGTGGCCGTCTGCCTCGACGCCGTGGCCGATCACCTTCACTCCGCAATACTCGCAGTCCGGAGCGAGGACGTGGATCGCGCACTCGAAGCTATCGAAGGTGTGGGAGTCTCCCCCCGCCATCCTGACCTCAAAGGCCTTATCGTACTCGTTGCCACAAACCTCGCACTGAGCCATCTACGCCCTCCTTTTGCCGGACGGAGCGCTTCCCCGTTTCCCGAGTAACTACCCCCACCTCGGAGCAGGCAAACGCTCTCCTTCTCGCGCGTCGCACACCCGTGATAGGGTCACCTATAGCGGTTTGCGAAAGTGTTGCGCCTTGCTCGGCAAATCACGTTTCTTAAGGTCTTGAGGCTTTGAGATTATGCCTCTGACCTAAAAGCCTAAGAACCTAAAGACCTGACAGCTTCTCCCCGAAAGGTCGCACCTTCCGCAAAACGCTCTACAGCGAGTTTCTCAGGTTTTGAGCGACGTAGCCTTAGCTTGCGTTTTTAGTAAGGGGTGACTGAACGGCGCTGACATGGTCCACCGAAGATCTTCCGAATAGTACCGTAGTCAGGCTCTAAGCAGCCTTCTTGACGGCCGGATAGCGCTTCGCCCTACCTGAGAGTCGCCCCTTGGGTCGCCCGGGAGAGCGGCCTCGGGGTTTCGGTTCCTTCGCTGGTGTGCCGAGTGTGGGTAAGAGCGTCGCGAAACTCCTTAGAATCCGGGTCGGGGTCAGGGATTGAATAGGTAAAGGACGCTCCCAGGGCAGCCTCCGGTCGGCAACGATGCCTCGGGCAAGCCTAAGTTGAGTGTAGACTGCCAGCACCAGCCACGTCCAACGATCCGCCTGCTCGGGGTGGCGTACCCTCGGGATGGTCCATCCTAGGGCACCCTTCAGCATCTTCACTCCATGTTCGACGTCGAAACGACGCACATAGCTTCTCCACACCAACTCAAGGTCCGGCTCGCCTTCTCCGTGCCACCACAGCCACAGCTTCTTCGGTTTTCTGCGCCTCTCGCCACGCGGCAGCCTCTCTACCTCCACCAGAACCACCGCACCCCTCACGACACAGGCGCTGTCGCTACCGTATCGTTCGCCCGCTCTACGGGTCTTGGGGTGCAATCCAGACCAGGCTCTAACGCGCACCTTGCCATAGCCGGTCCCTTCCGAGCTGTGCTCTACAGACGGTTCATGCCAAGTCTTCCGATCCTTGAGGTCGAACTTCTCGCCATGCACGGAAGGCCGTCCTACGGGGCGACGTTCCGGAGTTGGCGGGTCGGCGTAGAAGGCCCGACCGGAGTGCAGTCTCACCAGTATTTGGGCGTTTTGGCCTTCAAGGTTGCGCTGCAACCTCACCGGGTCGTAGCCGGCGTCGAAGACGAACAGCGGCGCCGTACTTCGTCCGGGTAGTCGGCTGAGCAGCCTCTTTACCTGCTCAGCAGCGACGTCGTTGGCGTCTTCTTCGGGTCGAACACGCACCGCATCGACTGGGGCAACCCAGGAATCCCGCTCGAAGCCCAAAGCTGCCACGAGTTGGTAGGCCCAGCCCGCCACGATAGGTTGTCCGGCGGAGTGCCTGGACGGATGGTAATAGTAACCCCGGCCCGGACTTGCCTCTGCGTCACAGCGCGCCCAGACGCTCATGTCGATGGCGTAGACCGGAGGTCGGTCGTTGCGACACTCGGTGGCTATAAGGCGGCTGGCCAGCAGGCACCGCAAGGCTTCGGTATCGATGCGCCCATGTCTGAGGGCGGAATAGAGGCTGCCCCAGCCGCGGCGGTGGACACTTTCAAGGCTCAGGTGGGGTGGCGAATGAACACTACCTGCCGTCAAGACGGCGTCGGAAAGCTCGAACAACGCGTCGGCCCTGCGCCGCAGGCAAGTGTAGAAGGCTTCGCGGAACTTGCGTAAGATCTCGTTCGGATCGATGCTCCCGGCTACGATGCCCAAATGGTTTGGGTTCTCTACTCGTAAACGAGGAAGTTCTGCCTGTATCATGCGTCGAAAATACCAGAGGTTCCACGGGGTAAGCTTCACCCTGGGTCGATCATCTACCCACAAAGGCAGCTTGTGTAACCATCGACCAACGCAGCGGTGCCGGCTCTGGCGAGGGCACAACGTGTCCATGAGATAATAAGAGTTCGCCATGGTGGAGAATCTACCGACAAATGAACAATGGCACAGGCTCTACGAGGCCGCCGTTCGCCTCAAGGAGCTATCACCGTGGAAGTGGATGACAGAGACGGATGTCTTTGGCGTTAAGGACCCGAAAACGGAGGCGATCGGGTTTGTTAGCGTGATGGGCTTGCTGGGCGAGCACTATGCGGTGAGCCTCTACCCCAACCCCCGGGCGCTCTACGACTTCTGGGCGCTTGAGGAAGCGGGTCCTCAGATAAACCCCGACGCCCTACTTGAGATA
>JARDZQ010000509.1 GCA_029240775.1 Rubrobacteraceae bacterium
GGCGAGCTGCCCTACGACGCGGAGACCCCTCTGGGGATCGCGATGAAGCACGTCAACGGGCACCTGCAACCGCCGAAGGCGGTAGACCCCTCGATCCCCAACGGGATAAACGCGATAACGTGCCGGCTGCTCGCCAAGGACCCCGAGGACCGCTACGCGAGCGACGCCGAGCTCATCGAGGACCTCGAGCGTGTCGCAGCGGGTCTGGAGCCCGCGGACGCGACGACCGAGTTGATGAGGACCCGCGCCATGCCGGCTGCGACGACGTTCGCGCCCACCCGCGTCGGTCCGCCGCCCCCGCCCGTCGAACGCAGGAACGGCAAACGCCGCAGGGGCTGGTCTCTCGTCCTGGCGCTCCTTGCGCTGCTCCTCCTGGCTCCGCTCGCCTGGGCCGGCTACAACTACCTGAACGACCAGCAGGCGCAGGCGGCCCGGATCTCCGTCCCAGACCTGATCGGCATGACGGTCGAGGAGGCCGAGAACCAGGTCGGCAACGACTTCGAGATAGTCATCCAGAGGGAGGTCCAAGGCGAGGACGAGGTCGGCACGATCCAGAGCCAGAACCCGAAAGGCGGCAAGGCCGAGGAGGGCTCGACTATCTCGGTCACCGCCGTCGGGACGCAGGTCGCCGACGTGCCGGATGTCGTGGGCGAGAACGGCGGGACCGCCAAGCAAACCCTCAAGGACGCCGGCTTCGAGGTCGCCGAGGATGAAGCCGAGAGCTCCTTCGAACAGGAGGGCAAGGTAACGGACCAGAGCCCGTCGGCCGGAACCTCGGCAGAGACCGGCTCGGAGGTGACGATCACCGTCGGGACCGGGCCTTCCACGGTGAAGGTTCCGAGCGTCTACGGTAACACCCCGAACCAGGCGGCCGAGATACTCGCGGACTACGAGCTGGAGCTCGGCACGGTGAGCGAGGATTACAGCAGCGACGTGGCGGAGGGCCAGATCTTCTACCAGGACCCGGCCGAGGGAGAGAGCCTCGAGCCCGGCAGCGCGGTGGCCGTCACCGTGAGTATCGGCCCCGAGCAGGTCGAGGTCCCAGGCGTCTTCGGCCTTACCCTCAAGGAGGCCCAGGATGCCCTGGCGAGCGTTGGCCTCTTCTCCAACGCCGTCGAGGTCGAGGACAACGAGCCAGCCGGCACCGCCCTCTCGACGGAGCCGGGGGCAGGGGTCCTGGTCGACCCGCAATCCTCCGTGACCCTCTACTACAGCGGCGGCCCCGCCGAACCCGCCACCGCCTCCCCCGCACCCGATGAGGGTGACGGGGGTAACGGCGCCAACCTTCGGGAATCGCTCAGGGAAACCTTCCAAGGGACCAACGATGGGATCTCTCTGAGCCAGCTCTCCTCGACCTCCTTGGCGCTCCCGAGGTCGTAGCCGGTCTCGAAGTAGAGGGTACGGAGCTCGCCGCCAGCAAGCTCGACCACCAGGATCGGGTATCTACCGGGGGAGTGGGCCCTGATCTTTACCGTCTCCGCGATCGTAGACATGCCCGGAGTCTATACCAGAACAGCTCGCCATAGAAGCCGGACAAGGGGGGCTGCATGAGCGCCGTGATAGAATCACGCCAGTATGAAGATGCCGTACGACGCTTACATTCGCGGAGGGAGACCTCATGTCAGATCCCATACCCAAAGACGGAGGAACTGAGGCCAGAGGCTCCGACGAGTCCCTACCCGACCGGCTACCGCCCCTAGACCTGCCGGAGGAGTTGATCAGGAGGCGTCTCGCGCGCCTGGACACGAGACGCGCGCTCGCCGATCTCTGCAAGAGCGTACCAGGGCTCGAGGAGGTGCTCCTCCCACGCGGCATCCAGGCCGACGCCCTGACCCGCAAGTCCGGAGCCGGCGCCTCGCTGCTCAAGCACCTGGCGCGCCGGATCATGCAGGATCCCGTCGCCTGGAGCGCGTTCCGGACCGCCGTGCAGGAGCAGATCCCACCCGAGACCTTCGACGCCCTGGAGGACTTCTCGCCAAAGAGACTGAAGAAGCTCTCCGGTGCCCACAGCACCGAGGGCTTGCTCCTCGCGGCTTTGAGCGGCGAGGAGGAGCCAGACGAAGAGGTCGCCGGCACCCTCATAAGGGCCTGGAGGGACGAACACCAGCAGGCCGAGAAGCGGGCCTCGGAGAACGCTCACGTCCGGGAGCTTGAGACCGAGCTGGAGCGCCTGAAGCAGGAGAACGAGCAGCTCTCTTTCGCCTCGCGCGCCGCCAAGGAGCGCGCCGCGGCGCTGGCCGAGGAGGTCGCGGTCCTCACCGGCGAGCGCGAGGGAGCCTCGGATCTGGTGCGCAAGGCAGAGGAGCGTGCGGCCTCGGCCCTGGACATGCGTAGCCAGCTCGACGAGCGCATCGCTGAGCTTGAGAGACGCGGCGCCCAGCTGGATCGGGCGCTCGAGGGCGAGCGGTCGGCCTACTCGAAAGCCGCCGAACGCGTAGAGGAGCTGCACGCGGAGCTCGGCCAGGTGGTGGCCGAGAGGGACCGCATCCAGGCCGCCCTGCAGAACGCCCGGTTCACCGACAGGGGGTTCGGGGAGCTCCTGGTGCGGGCCGTCAAGAACGAGGTGGCCGCGCTGCCTACCTCCGTCGACAGCGCGGCCCGGACCGCCCGTCTGCTCGAGTTCATGGGCAAGGTGCTCGCGGCCCACAACGACCTTCGCGAGTCCGGCTCCGAGCCCTCCGGTGAGGACGCTGAAGATTCGGAGTCCTCTCCAGCTAGTTCGTCCGCAGGCGGCGCCACGGAAGGCGCCACCACGTCCAGAATAGAGGTCTACGCCAGGCCCCGGCCGACGCTCTCCTTCCGCGCCCTCGGTGGAGCCGGGGAGGTGGGCGGCAGCAGCCACCTGCTCGACTTCGGCGCGACGAGGGTGCTTGTGGACGCCGGCATCAAGCCCGACGGTCGGGGTCCTCTGGCGCCGAACTTCGGGAAGCTCGAAGGGCTCGACGCGGCGGTGGTGACCCACGCGCACCTGGACCACTGCGGCGCGCTGCCGCTCCTGGTACGCGACAAGCCGGGGGTGCCGATCTACTGCACCCCGCCGTCGGCCAAGCTCATCGTCAGCGCGCTCAACGACCACGCGGCGATGGGCGGTGGCGTCGCAGGGGGCGCCCCGATCCACGAGGTCAAGAAGCGGCTCGTCCCAGTCCCCTTCGGCCAGCCGATAACGGTGGGCGACGCGAGGGTGACGTTCACCGAGAGCGGACACATCCTGGGAGCCGCGAGCGTCCTGATCAACTCGGGACCCGCGACGGTCTTCCACACCGGCGACATCTGCATGGAGGACCATTTTTCGATTCCTTCGGCAAGATTGCCCGAGGTGCGCGACATCGACCTACTCATCATGGAGGCGACTCTAGCGGACCAGAAGCCCCAGCCCTTCTCCGAGTCCATAAAGAAGATGGTCGAGGTCATAAACGAGACGACCCTGCAGAGGGAGGGCATCGTCCTGATACCCACATACGCCCTCGGGCAGGCGCAGGAGATCATCCTCGGCCTCAAGCACTACGG
>JARDZQ010000001.1 GCA_029240775.1 Rubrobacteraceae bacterium
TGAGCCCCTACGACTTGAGCCGGGGACGTATTACTTACAGGTTCAGGACCTAAAGAGTAGGAGACGAGGAACGTGAAGGTACGAGCGAGCGTGAAACCGATCTGCGAGCGCTGCAAGGTCATAAGGCGCCGCGGGGTGGTGCGGGTTATCTGCACCAACCCCAGACACAAGCAGAGGCAGGGTTAGAGTATGGCGCGCATAGCGGGCGTAGACCTGCCGAGGGAGAAGAGGATCGAGGTCGGCCTCACCTACGTCTACGGCGTCGGCCGTTCGACGGCGAGGAAGATCCTGGCCGAGACCGGCGTCGACCCGAACACGAAGGTCAGGGACCTGGCCGAGGGTGAGGTGGGCCAGATACGGTCCTATGTGGACGAGAACCTCCAGGTCGAGGGCGACCTGAGGCGCGAGGTAAACCAGAACATCAGGCGGCTCATAGACATCGGGGCCTACCGTGGGATCCGGCACCGCCGGGGTCTCCCGGTGCGCGGGCAGCGGACGAAGACCAACGCCCGCCAGCGCAAGGGCCCGAAGCCGTCCATAGGCGGGAGGAAGAAGAGGTAGATGGGCAGGCAGCGTCAGCAGCGCAGGGGAGCTTCTCGCTCGCGCAGGCGGGTCCGCAGGAACATCCCGACCGGCGTGGTGCACATAAAGAGCTCGTTCAACAACACCATCATCTCGGTCACGGACACCGAGGGCAACGTCATAGCCTGGGAGTCCGCGGGCTCTCTGGGCTTCAAGGGTAGCCGCAAGAGCACCCCTTACGCGGCCCAGATGACGGCCGAGAGCGTGGCTAACAAGGCCATGGACCAGGGGATGAGGCGCGTGGACATAGAGGTCAAGGGCCACGGCTCGGGCCGGGACATGGCCGCCAGGACCTTCCAGTCGGTTGGCATCGAGGTGCTCTCCATAAAGGACGTCACGGGCCAGCCACACAACGGCTGCCGGCCGCCTAAGAGGAGGAGGGGCTAGTGGCGCGTTACACTGGGCCGAGGGGGCGGCGAGACAGGCGTGCCGGGGTGATGCTCTCCTCGATGCGGAAGAACCCGCTCGAGAAGAAGCCCTATCCCCCCGGCGAGCACGGCCGGGGCCGACAGCGGCAGACCGAGTACGGCATGCGGCTCCTCGAGAAGCAGAAGGCTCGCTGGTACTACG
This sequence comes from Rubrobacteraceae bacterium, assembly GCA_029240775.1. Classification (GTDB taxonomy): domain Bacteria; phylum Actinomycetota; class Rubrobacteria; order Rubrobacterales; family Rubrobacteraceae; genus JALYGY01. The sequence goes on from JARDZQ010000001.1 coordinate 1,153, forward strand.
GGGTCTCCGAGAAGCAGTTCAGGCGGGCCTACGACAGGGCGACCCGTATGCAGGGGGTCAGCGGCGAGAACCTCTTGAGGCTCATGGAGCTCAGGATGGACAACGTCGTCTACCGCATGGGCTTCGCGACCAGCAGGCCGCAGGCGCGCCAGCTCGTCTCGCACGGGCACTTCCTCCTCAACGGGCGCAAACACAACATACCCTCGGCGATCCTCAGGCAGGGGGACGTCATAACCGTGAAGGAGAAGAGCCGGAACCTGGAGCCCATAACGGACGCCGTCGAGAACGTCGTGGCCGTCCCGGCGTGGCTCGAGGCCGACCACGAGAACTTTACGGGCAGGGTGCTCCACTCCCCTAGCCGGGACGAGATAGACACGCCCGTCGAGGAACAGCTCATAATCGAGTTCTACAGCCGGTAGAACCTTTCTCTACGTAAGCAGGTGGTACTTTGACGATGTTGGATATAGCACCGCCCCGTTTCAGGGTGGAAGAGGAAGACGAGCGACGCGGGACCTTCGTCGCCGAGCCGCTCCCGCGCGGGCTGGGGCACACTCTGGGTAACTCCCTGCGTCGCGTGATGCTCTCCGGGCTCCCCGGTGCCGCGGTAACGAAGGTCCGCATAGAGGGTGTCTCCCACGAGTTCTCCACGATCCCCGGCGTCAAAGAGGACGTGGTGGACATCATCCTCAACGTGAAGGGTCTGAAGTTCAGGCTCGAGCGCGAGGAGCCCATAGAGCTGGAGATCACCAAGGACGGCCCCGGCGAGGTGACGGCCGCGGACATAGAGCTGAAGGCCGACGTCGAGGTAGTCGACCCCGAGACCTACATAGCGAGCGTCTCCGAGGGTGGGCACCTGGACATGCGCCTCACCGTCGAGAACGGCCAGGGCTACGCCCGCGCCGAGCAGAACAAGAGCGACGCCGACCCCATCGGGGTGATAGCCGTAGACTCCCTCTTCTCGCCGGTCCAGCGGGTGAACTACTCGGTTACGGAGACGCGGGCCGGAGCGCGCGCCGACCTCGACGCCCTGACCATCGAGGTCTTCACCGACGGGCGCATCGCTCCGCAGGAGGCCCTGCAGGAGGCCTCGCGGCAGCTCATAGACATCCTCGGGCTCTTCACCGACGGCTACCAGGGCGCCGGCGCAGCCGAGCAGCGCCAGCGCGGCGGCAGGCCTGTCATCACCGACGAGCGCCCGGTCGAGGACCTAGAGCTCACGGTCCGCTCCTACAACTGCCTCAAGCGCGAGGGGATCGACACCATCGGCCAGCTCGCGACGATGAGCGAGGAGGAGCTCATGAACATCCGCAACCTCGGGATGAAGAGCGTGGACGAGATCCGCTCGAAGCTCCTCGAGTACGGCTACGACCTTGCGAGCGAGGGCAATGAGGCACGCTAGGAGGGGCCGCAAACTGGGCCGCGAAGCGCAGCACCGCAAGGCGATGCTCGGCACGATGGCGGGACAGCTTTTCGTCCACGGCCGCATAAAGACCACGGCTCCGAAGGCGAAGGAGCTGCGCGGCGTCGTAGACCGGCTCATAAACACGGCCAAGAAGGACGACCTGTCTGCGCGCAGGCAGGCGGTGAAGGTCTTGAAAGACAAGACCGTGGTCCGGCGGCTCTTCGAGGACGTGGCCCCCGGGCTCGACGACCGCAACTCGGGCTACACCCGCATCCTCAAGCTGGGACCCCGGCTCGGAGACGGCGCCGAGACGGTCTACCTGGAGCTGGTCAACCACACGGTTGAGTAAGCGCCCGGCGTGAATAACCGCAACCACGAGGGGTCCCGCCACGGCGGGCCCCCCGTCGTCTCCTGCGAGAACGTCTCTTTCTCCTACCTCGACTCCGGGAGGCCTGCGCTCGGCGAAATCTCTTTGGAGGTCCGCGCCGGGGAGTACGTCGGCGTCGTTGGTCCGAACGGAGGAGGGAAATCCACTCTCCTGCGCCTCATGAACGGTCTCCTGCGCGCCGACTCCGGCGACGTGCGCGTAGCGGGCTTCGACCCGGCGGCGGAACCGTTCGAGGTCCGCAAGAGGGTCGGGATGCTCTTCCAGAACCCGGAGAACGGGCTCGTCGCGCCCTTCGTCGAGGACGACATCGCCTTCGGGCTCGAGAACGTGGGTGTCTCCCGCGAAGAGATGCGCGAGCGGGTCCGGAAGGCCGTCCGGGCCGTCGGCCTGGATGGCTACGAGCAGCGGGAGCCCCACACCCTCTCCGGCGGCGAGAAACAGCGAGTCGCGCTGGCCGGTCTCCTCGCCCTCGACCCTGAGGTCCTCCTCCTCGACGAGCCAACCTCGATGCTCGACGCCGCCGGGCGAAGGGGGGTCCTCGAGAGGCTCGAGGCCTTGCGGGGGGCGAGGACCGTAGTCCATGTCACCCACCACCTCGACGAGCTGCTCGACGCCGACCGTGTGCTGGTGCTGGGCGCCGGAAGGCTAGTCGCCGACGTGAGCCCGGAGCGTCTGGTCTCCGACCCGGATCTCCTGCGGGACAATCGCCTCGTACTCCCCACCGCCCTGCGGCTCGCAGCGGAGCTCGGACTCGGACCAGCGAAGCTCCGGACGCCGGAGGATCTCGCGGAGGCGATCGTGGAGAAGAGCGGGGCGCGAGCAAGGTGAGGATCGAGCTGGAGAACGTGCGCCACGTCTACGCGCCGGGGACCCCCTTCGAGGTCGAGGCGCTGCGGGGCGTCTCGCTCGCGATCGAGCCCGAGGAGGTGCTCGGGATAGTCGGCGGGACGGGCTCGGGGAAGAGCACGCTCGTCCAGCACCTGAACCTCCTTCTCGTGCCGACGAGCGGCCGCGTCCTCGTGGACGGCGCGGACGTGCGAACCATCAGAGGCCGCGAGCTGCGCGGGCGGGTGGGCCTCGTCTTCCAGTTCCCGGAGGCCGCACTCTTCGCCCCGACCGTCGAGGAGGACGTCGCCTTCGCCCCGCGCCGACTGGGCCTGAGCGAGGGAGAGGTACACAGAAGGGTCGGCGAGACCCTCGGCCTTCTCGGCGCCTCACACCTCGCCGGCCGATCCCCCTTCGCCCTCTCCGGCGGCGAGAAGCGGCGGGTCGCGATAGCCGGCGTGCTGGCTATGGCCCCCGAGGTACTCGTGCTCGACGAGCCGACAGCCGGGCTCGACCCCGCTACCCGGGAGGACCTGCTCGGCGTGGTGCGCGCCCTGCGGGAAGAAGGTACCTCGGTCGTCATGGTCTCCCACGACCTCGACGAGGTCGCCGAGGTAGCCGACAGGGTGTGCGTCCTGGAGAACGGAGAGGTGCGGGCGGTGGGAGCCCCCGAAGAGGTCTTCTACGCGCACCCGACGACGGCCCCTTCGACTGTGCGGGTGGTCCGCCCCTTGAGGGGACCCCACCCGGAGGTCGGCAGGCCGGTCCGTTTCGAGGAGACGCTGGCTGCGTTGAAGGGGTTGCTGGAAGGGCGGGTATGACGGCGGGCCGTACTCTGGGCCAGTTCTACCCGGTCGCCTCGCTTCTGCATGGGCTGGATCCGCGGGCCAAGATCCTGGGCACCGCGGCGCTGGCCGTCGGCCTGTTTCTGGTGGACTCCGCCGCCGGTTTTCTCCTTATCTCGGCGGTGGTCGTCCTCCTCGTAGCGGCGAGCCGGATCCCGCCGGGAACGTTCGTTGGTTTCCTGAGGCCCGTCGCCTTCATCGTGGCGCTCACGGCGCTCTTCCAGGTCTTCTTCTCTAGAGAGGGAGAGCTGCTCCTCGAGTGGGGGTTTGTGCAGGTACACGAAGGTGGTCTCGTCAGGGGTCTCTTTCTCGCGTCGAGGATACTGCTACTCGTCTCCACGGCGGCTCTGCTCACGGCAACGACCGCGCCTGTGGCGCTCGCCGACGGCATCGAGGATCTCCTCTCTCCGCTCAAGAAAGCTCGTTTCCCGGCGCACGAGCTGGCGATGATGATCACCATCGCGCTCCGCTTCATCCCCACGTTGCACGAGGAGGCGCAGAAGATCACTCGCGCCCAGGCCGCCCGCGGCGCGGACTTCTCGGAGGGTGGCCCGATAAGACGCGCCCGCGCGCTGCTGCCCGTTCTCGTGCCGCTCACCATAGGCGCCTTCCGCAGGGCCGACGAGCTCGCCGAAGCGATGGAGAGCCGGGGGTACAGGGGCGACGAAGGCCGGACGCGCTACCGCGAGCTGCGCTTCCGTACCCGGGATGCACTCGTCCTCTGCGCCGCTGCGCTAGTCGTCTTCGCGGGTATCCTACTTTGAAGAAGTACGCCGGCCTCGTGGAGTACGACGGCTCCGAGTTCGCAGGCTGGGCCGTCCAGCCCGGCATGAGGACGGTCGAGGGAACGCTCGCAGAGGGCCTGCAAACCGTGCTTCGCCACCCCATAAAGCTCAGCGTCGCTGGGCGCACCGACGCCGGCGTGCACGCCAGCGGTCAGGTCGTCTCCTTCGAGACAGATGTGGATCTGGAACCGTCCGTAATCGCCTACAAGGCGACTGCGGTGCTCCCGAAGGACCTCGCGCTCCGGCGCTGCGTCGAGGCGGACGAGGGCTTCGACGCCCGCAGGGACGCGAAGAGCAGGAGCTACGAGTACCGCATCGTCAACGATCCCGCCCGCTCACCCTTGAGGCGCCACCGCACAACCTACGTCGCAAGGACGCTGGACTTCGAGCTTTTGCAGCGCACCGCAGAGCTCCTCCGGGGCGTCAACGACTTCCGCGCCTTCACCCCGACCAGGACCTACCACGTCCGCTTCGAGCGGATCGTGAGCCAGTCCGCCTGGGAGAGGAGCAGCGACCTCCTCGTCTACAGGTTGACCGCCGACTCCTTCCTTTACGGCATGGTCCGCACGCTTGTGGGCACGATGCTCGAGGTGGCGGACGGCACGCGTACGCTGCCATCCTTCGAGCGACTGCTCTCCGGCGGGGAGCGCAGCGAGGCCGGAGGGGCGGTCCCGAGCAAGGGCCTCACGCTCGTCGGTGTGGGATACGATAACCTGGATCTCAAAGGAGGCGAACTTGGCTGAGACCGAGAACACTGGCGCGCTGCTCGCCCGGATAGACGACTATATCGAGCACCTCTTCGCGCCGCAGGACGAAGCGCTCGAGGCCGCGGTGCGGGAGTCGCGCCAGGCCGGGCTGCCGGAGATACAGGTCTCCCCCAACGAGGCGAAGCTCTTGCAGCTATTCGCGGAGATGGTAGGGGCGAGGCGCGTTCTGGAGATAGGCACTCTGGGCGGCTACAGCGCCATCCACTTCGGGCGCGCGCTGCCCGAGGGCGGAGAGCTCATCTCCCTCGAGATAGACGAGCGCCACGCCGAGGTCGCGCGCGAGAACGTCGAGCGCGCGGGGCTGTCCGACAAAGTCGAGATCCGGGTCGGCGACGCAAGGGAGCTGCTGGCAGAGATAGCCGAGAACGACGAAGGCCCCTTCGAAGTGGTCTTCATAGACGCGGACAAAGGGGGCTACCCAGAGTACCTAGAGTGGTCCTTGAGGCTCACGCGGCCCGGCTCGCTCATCCTCGGGGACAACACGATCAGGGGCGGGACCGTCCTCGACCCCGAAGACGAATCGGCGCGGGCTACCAACGAGTTCAACGAGAGAATAGCCAGAGATTCGCGGCTATCGGCGATCCTCTTGCCCATTCTAAGGGAGCGGATAGACGGGCTCACCATCGCCCTCGTCCGCGGGGGCTGAGAAGCTGTTACTAGCGGGGATGTATGCTACTATCTTACGGTTTGATACCAGGCCAACTGGTGAGAACATAGTACGATTCCGGAGGGTTAGTGAAGAGTTACATGGCGCGGCCCCTTGAGGTCGAACGGAGGTGGTACGTCGTGGACGCCGAGGGGCAGACCCTCGGGCGGCTCGCGGCGGAGATCGCTAGAGTACTGCGGGGCAAGAGCAAGCCGCAGTACACGCCGCACGTGGACACGGGCGACTTCGTGGTCGTGGTGAACGCGGAAAGGATCGTCGTCACGGGCAGGAAGGCCGAGCAGAAGGTCTACAGGCGGCACTCGGGGTATCCGGGCGGGCTGAAGACGACGAGCTTCGAGCAGCTGCTGGAGCGCCAGCCGACCGAGATCCTGCGCAAGGCCGTAAAGGGGATGATGCCGAAGACTCGGCTCGCCCGCCAGCAGTTGAGGAAGTTGAAGATCTACGCGGGACCCGAGCATCCGCACGCTGCTCAGAGCCCGCAAAAGCTCGAGGTGAGGTGAGCATGGCGGAGACTCTGTACAGGGGGACGGGCCGGCGCAAGACGGCGCGCGCGCGCGTGAGGCTGCTCCCGGGGGAAGGTAAGATCACGGTGAACGGTCGCCCCCTCGATGAGTACTTCACGCGCCCGGCATACCGGGCTGCGGTGCGCTCGCCGCTGGAACTGCTTGGCCAGGCCGGTCGCTACGACGTGGTGGCCAGGCTGGAGGGCGGCGGCCCCACGGGCCAGGCGGACGCTCTGCGCCACGGCATCGCGCGCGCGCTCGCCGAGGAGTCGCAGGAGGCGCGTAGCGAGCTGAAGGCCGCCGGGCTCCTCACCCGGGACTCCCGTGCCGTCGAGCGCAAGAAGTACGGCCTAAAGAAGGCCCGCAAGCGCCCGCAGTTCTCCAAGCGCTAGGGCAGTAGACCTTTTTACAGGACGCGGGCCCCTTTCGCCGCTCTAATCGGGCGGTCAGGGAGGGGTCCGTCTCGCGCGGAGGAGGTCTCTTTGCACAGAGGACCTATCACGTTCGGCACCGACGGGGTACGCGGGACCGCTAACGAGGGTCTCCTCCCCGAGGACGCCCTGAGGCTCGGCTTCGCCGCCGCGCGGCTCTTCGGGGGTCCGGTCCTCGTCGGGCGCGACACCCGCCTCTCGGGCGTGATGCTCTCCTACGCCCTCGCAGCGGGCGCCGCGAGCGGCGGCGCCCGCGTGATCGACGCCGGAATCCTCCCTACCCCCGGCATCGCAGCCCTCGCACCACGACTCGGCGCAGCCGCAGCGGGCGTGGTGAGCGCCTCGCACAACCCCTACCCGGACAACGGCATAAAGTTCTTCTCGGGCGAGGGACGCAAGCTCGAAGCGGGGGAGGAGCGTGGGATCGAGTCCCTGAGCGGCGAGAGGTACCTCGAGCGCCCAACAGGGGGTGGAGTCGGGACCGTGGAGAGGTTGGACGACGCCACGGGGCTCTACGTCGGGGGCATCCTGGCCCGGCTGCGTCCGAGCGTCGGGGGGATCAAGGTGCTCCTGGATTGCGCGAACGGTGCCGCCTACGAGGCGGCACCGATGGCCTTCGGGGAGCTGGGCGCGGACCTTACGGTCGTCGGGGACGAGCCCGACGGCACGAACATCAACGAGGGGTGTGGCTCCACGCACGTGCAGAGCCTGGACGCCTCGGGGCACGACGTCGCGTTCGCCTTCGACGGAGACGCCGACAGGGTACTCGCCAGAGACGAGAAAGGCGACGTCGTAGACGGTGACAGGATCATCGCCATCCTCGCGCGGGACCTCGCCGAGCGCGGGACGCTCGCGGGTGGGGTCGTCGTCACCGTCATGACCAACCTCGGTTTCTTCAAGGCGATGGAGGACTTGAGCATCCCGTACGAGGTAACGCCGGTCGGAGACAGGCACGTGGCGGACGCCATGCGCAGGAGTGGTGCTTCCCTGGGGGGAGAGCAGTCGGGGCACGTGATCCTCTCCGATCACGTCACGACCGGGGACGGGATCGTCACCGCGCTCGCCCTTCTCGACGTCATGGTCCGGACCGGCGAGCCGCTCTCGGAGCTGGCGCGGGTCGTGAAGGTCTATCCTCAGGAGCTCATAAACGTAGCCGTACCGGACGCTGCCTCCGCGAAGACGCTCGTCGCCTCGGAGGCGGTGGAGCGGGCGGTAGCGGGGGCCCAGAAGCGGCTCGGCCGGCAGGGACGCATACTGCTCAGGCCGAGCGGGACCGAGCCGTTGGTGCGGGTCATGGTCGAGCACGCTGACGAGGTCACGTGCAGGGAGGTCTGCGAGGAGGTAGCCGGGGTGGTCGCCGAAGCGGGGGTTCGAGTGTGAGGTTCGTAGGTTGCGCAGCGGCGTGGAGGCCGGGCGAGGCGCGCGATCGCCACTCGTGTCTCGTGGTGCTGGACGAGCGGGGGAGCATCATCGCCAACTCCTTCGCGGAGGACGCGGGGCAGATAGCGGCGGCGATCGAGGACTACGCCGCCGAGCGGCGGGGTGTGATCGTCGGCGTCGACGCCCCGCTCGCCGTCCCGAACGAGCGGGGGACGCGCAGGATAGAGCGCATCCTCTCCAAAGTGGCGCTGCCGGCGTACTCGGCGAGTCGCAAGATGTTCGGCGGGGAGCCATACTCCGAGGAGCTCCTTTCACAGCTGGAGGGGGTGGGGATCGAGTACACGGACTACCCTTTCCCGCGGACGCGCGGCCAGAGGACGGTCACCGAGGTGGACTCGGCGGCTGCACTCAAGATCCTGGCTCTAGAGCGCACCGCCCGCGACGGCGAGCCTTCGTGGAACGAGCCGAACGGGAAGGACCTTGCGCAGGTGCTGCGCAAGATGGAGGAGCCGAAGCTGAGGAAGGGGAACAAGGAGGAGCGGGCCACGGCCCTCAAGACGGCGGTGGACATCCTCTGGAACACCCCGGGCCTGCGCCTGAGGACCGGTAACCTCTCGGCCGACCTCTCCGCATCCGAGAACGTGGACCTCTCGAAGATAGACGTGGGCGCCGGGCTCTCGCACGCGGAGCTCGACCGGATCGCGAGCCTCATCGAAGGGACGCTCGCGGCCTACGCGGTGCACCGGCACTGGCGGGGTCGTGACGGCTCGATGGTGGTCGGGACCGGCGACGAGGGCTCGGTCCTGCTGCCCGCCTCCGAGATACTTCACGCCCGCATAGCCGAGGAGTGCCGGGCAGCCGGCGTGCCCTACGTGTGACGGTGGGCCTCCTTGTGCGCATAATCCCGTGCCTCGATGTGGACGCCGGCCGCGTCGTGAAGGGGACCAACTTCAAGGACCTAAGAGACGCCGGGGACCCGGTCGAGCTCGCCGCTCTCTACGACCGCGAGGGGGCGGACGAGATCGTCTTCTACGACATCACCGCCTCGCACGAGCAACGGAACACCGCTACCGAACTGGCTCGCCGGACCGCCGAGAAGGTCTTTATCCCGTACACCATCGGCGGCGGGGTGAGGAGCGCCGACGACATGCGCGCTATGCTGCGTGCCGGGGCCGACAAGGTCTCCATAAACAGCGCCGCCGTCCGCAACCCCGACCTCATAAACGAGAGCGCGGAGCGCTTCGGTAACCAGTGCGTAGTACTCAGCGTGGACGTGAAGCGCCGCGCGTCCGCTCCCGGCTCCGCCCCCGGCTGGGAGGTCTACCTGAACGGAGGGCGCTTGAACACGGGGATGGACGTCCTCTCGTGGCTCGTGGAGGGGGAGAGGCGGGGCGCTGGCGAGTTCGTCCTCAACAGCATGGACGCCGACGGCACCGAGGGCGGTTACGACCTGGAGCTAATCTCCGCCGTAGCCGAGAAGACGAGCGTGCCCCTGGTCGCCTCGGGCGGTGCGGGGGGCCCGGAGCACATGGTCGCGGCCGTCCACGCCGGCGCCGGCGCCGTGCTGGCCGCGAGCATCTTCCACTTCGGTGAGTGGAGCATAGCGGAGGTCAAGGAGTACATGCGAAGAGCAGGAATCCCGGTCAGGTGAACGGGCTGGAAGAGATCCAATTCGACCAGAGGGGCCTCGTCCCCGTCATAGCCCAGGACGCGACCACGAACGCCGTCCTGACGCTTGCCTACGCGAACCGCGAGGCGGTCGAGAAGACCCTGATGAGCGGCGAGGCCCACTACTACTCGCGCTCCCGCGCCGAGCTCTGGCGCAAGGGCGCGACGAGCGGGAACACGCAGAGGGTGGTCGAGGTCAGCCTGGACTGCGACGGCGACGCCCTCCTCTACAGAGTAGAGCCGCGCGGTCCCGCCTGCCACACGGGCGAGGAGACCTGCTTCTTCACGACCGTGGAGGGCGAAGGGATCGAGGGTGACGGCGGCGAATACGACCTCGGAGCGATGCTGAACAAGCTGGCCGCGACGATCTCCCAGCGGCACCGTGAGATGCCGGAGGGCTCTTACACGGCGAGGCTCCTCGGTGAGAGGACCGAGCGCGTGGCCCAGAAGGTCGGCGAGGAGGCTGTCGAGGTCGTCGTGGCGGCGCTCGCTGGCGAGCGGCTCGCCGAGGAGGCCGCCGACCTTGTCTACCACCTCCTGGTTCTGCTCGAGGAGCGGGGGGTTGGAGCCGATCAGGTGGCGAGGGTGCTCCATGATAGGCACGGCTAACCTCAACCTGACGCCCTCGCTTGGGGAGGCCCGCGCCCTCGCCAGGGACTACGACGTCGTGCCGCTCTACGCCGAGTTCATCGGGGACCTCGAGACGCCCATCTCCGCGGTCCTCAAGTTCTCCGGAGAGGAGAACGTCTTCCTGCTCGAGAGCGCCGAGGCCGCCGAGAGGTTTGGCCGCTACTCCTTCCTCGGCTTCGACCCCAAGCGCACGCTCTCGTATCGTGACGGCCTTTACACCGTCGTGGACGCCGACGGGGTGCGCGAGGTGCCGGCCAAAGATCCCTTCCGGGGCTTGGCGGAGATCATGGGCCGGAGGACCGTCGCCCCGCTGCCGAATTTGCCCGCATTCGTCGGTGGTGCGGTCGGCTACCTCTCCTACGACGCCGTGCGCTACCTGGAGAGGCTTCCGGACGCTCCTCCCGACGACCTCAACGTTCCGGAGGCGTACTTCGCGGTCACCGATTCGCTCGTCGTCTTCGACCACCTCAGGCACAAGGTGTTAGTGATCTCGCTGGTGGACGCGGCCCGTCTCCGCCACGTGGAGGGCGAGGGGTTCGCCGCTGCCTACCGCCGGGCCGCTGACGATATCCGGCGGGTTGCCGAGAGGCTCTCCGCCCCGCTCGCGCGCCGGGCGCTCCCGTCTGGCAGCGGGGACTTCGGCATCTCCTCGAACTTCAGCCGGGAAGGGTACGAGGAAGCTGTGCAGAGGGCCAAGGAGTACATCCGGGCGGGGGACGCCTTCCAGATCGTACCCTCCCAGAGGTTCGCCTCGCCCGTAGGCGACCTCGACCCGCTGCTGTTGTACAGGGGCCTGCGCACGGTCAACCCCTCACCCTACATGACGTACCTGAAGCTAGGGGACCTCTCCCTCGTGGGCGCCTCGCCCGAGCCTCTCGTGCGCGTCGAGGGCCGACGCGTGATGACCCGGCCCATAGCGGGCACGCGGCCTCGGGGCGCGACGCCGGAGGAGGACGCCCTTCTGGCCGAGGAGCTCCTCGCCGACGAGAAGGAGCGGGCCGAGCACGTCATGCTCGTTGACCTCGGGCGCAACGACCTGGGGCGGGTGAGCGAGGTGGGCTCCGTGGAGCTCGCGAGCTTTATGGAGGTAGAGCGCTACTCGCACGTCATGCACATTGTCTCGACCGTCGAAGGAAACCTGCGGGACGATCTCACCGCCCTGGATGCTCTGGCGGCAGCCTTTCCTGCAGGTACCGTCTCGGGGGCTCCGAAGGTGCGGGCGATGGGGATCATCGACGAGCTCGAGCCTACCCGCCGCGGTCCCTACGCGGGGGCCACCGGCTACTACGGCGTGGACGGTCGCCTCGACACGTGCATAACGCTCCGCACCGCCCTCCTCAAGGACGGCGTCGCCTACTTCCAGGCCGGCGGCGGCGTCGTGGCGGACTCCGTCCCCTCCCTGGAGTACGAGGAGTCGCGCAACAAGGCGCGCGCGATGTCGCGGGCGCTCGAGGTTGCGAGGAGCCGGGAGATGTGGCTGTAGATGGGGGTCAAGGTAGACATCAGGGGCCCGGTCGGGCGGCGCATCCCCGAGGTCGTGGAGTTCGTACTGCGGTGCGAGGAGGCCGGGTTCCATGGCGTCGGGGTACACGACCACCACAGCGGCACAGACGTCTACGTCACCCTGGCGCTTGCGGCTTCCCGCACCAGCGATCTCACGCTCTATCCGGCCACCTCCAACACCATCACCCGCTAGTGCTCGCCAACTCGCTCGAAGAAGGGCCCCCGGCAGGACCTTCCTGACCCTCGCGCCGGGGTTCCTCTCGGTGGAGTCCGCCGGGCGGCGCAGGGCTTCGCTCGAGAGCCTGTGCGATGACGTCGTCGCGATACGCCGACTGCTGGCGGGGGAGGCGGTACCCTCCGGCGAGACGAGCGTGCGCCTGCGCAACCACCCCGACGGGCGGTTGCCGGTCTTGCTGACCGCGTCGGGTCCGCGCCTGCTCGAGCTGGCCGGCGAGGTCGCTGACGGGGCCCTGATGCTCGTGGGGTTGCACCCGGATTCCGTCGCAGCGGCCAGGGAGCACCTCAGGATAGGGGCGCACAGGGCCGTCGGCGAAGCAGAGGCGGTGGGGGAGTGGCCGCCGCGGTGGTTCCGACCAGACCAGCCGTGGCTCGAGTATCCGAGCCGGTCGAACCTCCGCTGGCTCAGGGAGGCCGGGCTACGACTGCCCGAGAGCCCGGAGCACATAGCGGATGACCTCGCCGAAGGCATCTGCGACGCATTCGGCCTCTTCGGCGGGGCCGAGCACTGCGCGGAGCGTTTGATCCGGGCGCACGAGGAGGCCGGTATCGACCACGCCTTCCTCTTTCCGGCTCACACCTTCGAGACCGGTTACGAGATGCCGCGGGCTGAGGTAGAGGCTTTCGGGCAGGTGATCCGACCCCGCCTCGAGGCCTGATCGCTATCCCGTCCCTTCTCTCGGGTATACTCGTTTTCGTCCTCGTCACGCCGCGGTCTATCTAGACCGCCGCGCGCCTGCGGAGTTCGGCCAAAGTTCCCCCGTTCCGCTATACTTTCTCCGCCATGTTAGGGGTTCTCCTGGTCTTGTGCGGGTACCTGCTGGGCTCCGTGCCCACCGGACTTCTGGTGGGACGGGCCTTTGGCGTGGACGTGCTCGAGGTCGGCAGCGGGAACATCGGGATGGCCAACGTGCTGCGGGCGGCGGGCAAGTGGCCGGCCGCGCTGACCATGCTCGGGGACATGCTCAAGGGTTTCGTGCCCGTCGTGCTCGCGCGGGCGATCACCGACAACGGGTGGATCATAGCCGCCGTGGCGATGGCCGCCGTGATCGGCGCGTGCTGGTCGGTGTTCTTGAGATTCAGGGGGGGCAAGGCCGTGGCTACGGGGGCCGGGACGACTATAGGGCTCGCTCTGCCCCTCGGGCTTGCGCTCTTCGCGCTGTGGTGGATCGTGGCGCTCACCACCCGCTACACTTCGCTGGCGGCGATCGTGCTGATGATCGTGACGCCGTTCGCGTTCCTGGCCACCGGCCAGCCGCTCCCCTACGTGGTCTACACGGTCGCCGGCGGCCTGCTGGTCTTGTGGCGGCACCGGGAGAACGCGCGCGCGCTGCTCGCGGGCAGGGAGCGGAAGTTCGGCGAGAGGGTGAGGAAGAAGCGTGCTCGCTGAGGCCTACCGCGGGAAGTCGGTGCTGCTCACTGGAGGGACCGGCTTCCTCGGGACGGCGCTCGTCGAGAAGATCCTGCGCAGCCTCCCCGAGCTGGGTCGGCTTTATCTCCTGATCCGGGCCTCCCGTGAGAAGAGCGCCGCCTCTCGTTTCGAAAAGGACGTGCTGGACTCCGCCGCCTTTCGCGGGCTGCGCGAGGAGAGGGGCGACTCTTTTCGCGATTACGTTGCGAGCAAGGTGTGCGTGCTCGAAGGCGACGTGCACGCCCCCTCGCTGGGTCTCGGCGAAGAGGACCTCGCCGAGCTCTCGCGCGAGGTGGACGTGGTGATCCACTCCGCCGCCTCGGTCGTCTTCGACGCTCCCTTAGACGCCGCGGTCGAGTCGAACGTCCACGGCACTCTAGGTCTGCTCCGGCTCGCGCGCGGTTGGGAGAAGAGGCCGCTCTTATTGCACGTCTCGACAGCCTACGTCGCCGGCATGCGCGAGGGCTTCGCGCCCGAGAAGCCGCCCGGGAGCCGGTCGCCGAACGGTACGCCGCTCGACCCCTACGAGGAGGTGTCGCATCTAGAGGGCGTGGTGCGGGAGGTAGAGGAGGCCTCGAGGGAGCGCGCGCTGCTCAGGCGATTCGAGACGGAGGCCAGGAGAGAGCTCGGGATGGTAGGCGAGGACGAGGAGGTCGCCGAGAGGACGGACCAGCTCAGGCGGGCCTGGGTGCGCGAGCGCCTCGTCGAGCGCGGTACCGAGCGCGCCCGCGCTCTGGGCTGGCACGACGTCTACACCTTCACCAAGTCGCTAGCGGAACGGATGGTCGTCAGGGAGCGGGGCGAGGTGCCGCTCATCATCCTCAGGCCGGCGATCATAGAGAGCAGCCAGCACGAGCCTTATCCGGGTTGGATCCAGGGCTCCAGGATGGCAGACCCGATCATCATGGCGTTCGCGAAGGGGATCCTGCGCGAGTTCCCCGGCGACCCCGAGAGCCTGGTAGATATCGTACCCGTAGACCACGTCGTGAACGGAACTTTGGCGGCCGCCGCGAGGCGTCCCGAGGATCCTGAAGTCTTCCAGGTCGCCTCGGGGGACCACAACCCCTTGCGCTACCGCCAGCTCTACGAGCATGTCAGGGAGTACTTCCTCGAGAACCCGCTGCGCGACTCGGGCGGACGACCGCTGCAGCCCGCGGAGTGGAGCTTCCCCGGCCGCCGGGCCGTGGAGCGCCGGCTCAAGGCGGAGCTCGCTGGCCTCGAGGTCGCCGGAGTGGTGGTCTCCAGGTTGCCAGAAGGGCACATCACCGCCGATCTGCGTGGCAGGATCGCGCGCGCCGAGAAGCGTGCCAGGATGAGCCTCTACTACAGCCGCATCTACGGCCCTTACTCCTCGGGGACCGCGACCTTCTCGACGGCCCGGACCCTGGAGCTCTTCGACTCTCTCCCGCGAGAGGACAGGGAGGAGTTCCCCTTCGACATCGCCGACCTGGACTGGAGAGAGTGGCTGCAGGGGACCCACCTGCCGGCGCTCACGACGCGCCCGAGCCGCAAGAAGCGCAGGAAGGCGGCCGAGGAGAGGCCCAGGGAGGTGGCGGCGATCTTCGACGTGGACGGCACGCTCGTCGGCTCGAACGTGGTCTCGTATTACGCCTGGCTTAAGATGCGCGAGATGCCAGCGGCGACCCGCCCGCTCTGGGCCGCCGGGTTTTTGGCCAAGATCCCCTTCTACTGGGCCCTGGACAAGGTGAGCCGGGCCCACTTCAACCGCGCGTTCTACAAGAACTACGCTGGCTGGGAGCCCTCCCGCGCCAGACACCTCGGCCAGGAGAGCTTCCCCGGCTTCACCCTGAGCCGCATCTACCCCGACGCCCTGGAATGCTTGCGCGAGCACAAGCGGATGGGCCACCGCGTAGTCCTGCTCTCGGGCGCTTTAGACTTCCTCCTCGACCCGTTCAAGGACCTCGCCGACGATGTGCTCTCCGCCTCGCTCGCCGAGGAGGACGGCGTCTACACCGGAGAGCTCTCCGGGGCGCCGGTAGCGGGCGAGGCCCGCGCTAGGATGCTCGCCTCCTTCGCCCGCAAGCGGGGCGTGGACCTCGGCCGCTCCTACGCCTACGCCGACTCCATCTCCGACCTGCCGATGCTCGAGGCCGTCGGCAACCCGGTCGCCGTCAACCCCGACCGCAGGCTCGCCGCGGCCGCGAAGGAGCGCGGCTGGCAGCTGCGGCGCTGGAGCAAGAACGGCTCCTCCCCAGACAAGGTCTAGGGTGCTCGCCCTCCGCTACAGGAAGTCTGTCCCACGCTACCTGCTCATGCGCGCCGGCGCAAAGCGCATAAAGAGTCTGGAGACGAGCCGCTTCTCCCCCTTGAAGCTCGAAGAGATCCCCGACCCTACCCTCCCGACCTCCGAGTGGGTGCGGGTCAGACCCCTCCTCTCGGGTATCTGCGGCTCTGACCTTGGCACGCTCTCCTCCGGGAACTCGCCTTACTTCTCCCCGATCACCTCCCCACCCTTCGTCCTCGGCCACGAGGTCGTGGGCGTCGTTGCCGAAGACAATGGGGCTTTTCACGCGGGCGAGCGGGTCGTCCTCGAACCGGCCCTCGGCTGCGCTGTGCGCAGCATAGAGCCGCCGTGCCGTATGTGCGCCTCGGGCCGCTACGCCCTGTGCTTGAACGTCGCAAAAGGTGACATCTCGCCTGGCATCCAGACCGGCTTCTGCCGCGACACCGGCGGGGGCTGGTGCGAAGGTACGCTCGTCGCCCACCCCGCCCAGCTTCACAGGGTCCCGGACGACGTGCCGGACGAGGCCGCTGTCGCGGTGGAGCCGCTCGCCTGCGCGGTCCACGCGGCACTGAAGGCAGACCCGGGCCCCGACGAGACGGCGCTCGTGGTCGGGGCCGGCTCCGTAGGCCTCTTCGTCGTCGCGGCGCTGGAGAACCTGACCCGCGCCGGACGGATAATCTGCGTCGCCAAGCACGATCGGCAGAGGAAGGAGGCCCTCCGCCTCGGCGCCGACGAGGTGGTGCACCCGAAAGACACCTACACCACGCTCCCCGCCATGCTCGGCACCGAGGCGTACAGGCCGGAGATAGGCAAGCCCGTCGTCATGGGCGGCGCGGACAAGACCTTCGAGTGCGTCGGAGCCGCGGGAACGATGGAGGACGCCGTGAGGCTCACCAGGCCCGACGGCCAGGTCGTCCTCGTGGGGATGCCCTCCACGCGCAGCTGCCTCGACCTCACGGCGTTGTGGCACAAGGAGGTGACCCTCGCAGGCTCCTACGCCTACGGGATAGAGGAGTACGGGGGAGAGGAGATCAAAAGTTTCCAGCTCGCGCTCCGCCTCGCCCCGGCCGTGGACCTCGCGTCTCTGGTCGGCCCGCGCTTCCGCCTCACAGAGTACCGGGAGGCCATCGCCGCCGCCCGCGCCGCCGGCAGAGAGGGCCACGTGAAGGTGGTCTTCGACCATAGAGCCGTTAGCTATGGGCCATCAGCGGTCAGCTAGAATTGCTGCCAACGTGCTGGTGGTGAGACCACGAAGCTATTCGGCGGTAGCTACTAGCACGGAGGCGAGGTCTGAGTAAGAAAGTTACGGCACAGAGAGCAGATAGCTGACGGCCCATAGCTGACAGCTTTGCGACCGAAGGGAGCAATATGAGCCGTCCCGGTTTCACGACCATCCTGGACAAGAGCAGCCCTCCGATGATGTTTAACGCGGGGGACGGGTTCCACTACGAGAAGCTCCCCGAGGGGACGCGGGTAGTCTATCCTCCGGGCTCCCTCACGCCGCTCGCGGATCCCGGCGTCGCCATCGAGCGGGCGCTGCTCGAACCTTTTGCGATGGAGCCGCTGCACGAGCTATTGCGTCCCGGAATGAAGCTCACCATCGCCTTCGATGACCTCTCGATCCCGCTTCCACCCATGCAGGCCCCGGACAACCGCCAGCTCATAGTGGAGAAGGTGCTGGAGAAGGCATACGCGAAAGGCGTCGAGGACATCCACCTTATAGCCGCCCTTGGGTTGCACCGCAGGATGACGAGGGCGGAGATCCACCACATGCTCGGGAAGAGTATCGTCAATCGCTTCTACCCTGAGAGGCTCTACAACTACGACGCAGAGGACGAGGAGAACCACGTAACGATAGGCGAGACCGAGCGCGGCGAGGAGGTGCGGGTAAGCCGCCGCGTCGCCGAGAGCGACCTGCTGGTCTATATAAACGTCAACTACATCCCGATGGACGGCGGCCACAAGTCCGTCCACACCGGCCTCTCGCCCTACTCCTCCATCCGCCACCACCACAACCCGGAGACGCTGGAGCACACGCGCTCTTTGATGGACCCGCCCAACTCCGCGATGCACGGCTCCATAGACAGGATGGGCCGCATCTTCGACGAGAACGTCAAGGTCTTCCACATAGAGACGACCCTGAACAACGCCTCTTACCCGCATGTCTTCGACTTCATGGCGAAGCCCGAGCACGAGTGGAACCCGGTTACCCGCGCGAACTTCCTCGCGAACCACGGGGCGACGCGCTCGATGCCGCGCCGGGCCGCCCGCAAGGTCTTCCAGAGCATCAAGGCCCCGCACAAGATGACGAGCGTGCAGGCCGGCGCTACCGACCCCGTCCACGCCGAGACTCTCAAGCACACCTACCGCCAGCAGCTCGTGCCCGTCGAGGGGCAGTCCGACGTGGTGTTGCTCGGCGTCCCGTACCTGGGGCCCTACAACGTCAACTCCGTAATGAACCCGCTGCTGGTCATGAACATGCTGCTCGGCTACCTCTTCAATTTGTACAGGGGCAAGCCGCTCGTGCGCCGGGGCGGGGTCCTCATCGGGACCCACCCCATGCCCGAGGAGTTCCACGAGATCCACCATCCATCGTACATAGACCTCTGGAACGAGGTGCTTCCTGAGACCACCGACCTGTACGAGATCGCCGGCCGCTATGAGGAGAGGTACGCCTACGACCCCTGGTACCGCACCCTGTACCGTAACTCCTACGCCTACCACGGCGTCCACCCCTTCACCGTGCTCTACTGGGCGGCCCACGCCATGGAGCACCTCGGGGACGTAATCGTGGTCGGCGGCGACCCGAAGACCACCAAGCGCCTCGGCTTCAAGCGCTCGGATACGGTGGCCGAGGCGCTCGAGATGGCGCAGGACACCGTCGGCCCGAGCCCGAGCACCACCTACATGCACATACCGCCGCTCTTTATCTGCGAGGTGAGCTAGCGCAGAGGGGTCTATCCGCCGGTATGGTGGCAGGGTTCCGCATGCGCGTTCGCTCTCCGGATGGTAGAAACTTTCCGTGCGCGTAAAGCAGGAGCGGCCCGTAGAGAAGATCGTACGCCCCTTCCAGGAGTTCGCCGACAGGCAGTCCTCAGGTGGCGTACTGCTCATAGTCGCCGCCGTGATCGCCCTCGTGTGGGCCAACTCGCCCTGGGGCGAGAGCTACGCCTCACTGTGGGGCTCGGAGTTGGCGGTCGGGCTCGGCGAGTTCTCCCTCTCCAAGGACCTGACGCTCTGGATCAACGACGGTCTCATGGCCGTTTTCTTCCTGGTCGTCGGGCTGGAGATCAAACGCGAGATACTGGTGGGCGAGCTCTCCTCCCCGAAGAACGCGGCGCTGCCGATCGCCGCTGCCATAGGCGGGGCGGCAATCCCGGCTGTGATCTACATAGCCCTCAACGCGGGGACGGAGGGGGCCGCAGGCTGGGGGGTGCCGATGGCGACGGATATAGCTTTTGCCCTCGGTGTCCTCGCCTTGCTCGGAGAGAGGGTGCCCGTAGCCCTCAAGGTGTTCCTCACGGCGCTCGCCATCGTGGACGACATAGTGGCCGTGCTGGTGATCGCCTTCTTCTACACCTCGGAGATCTCCTGGAGCGCCCTCGCAGCCGGTGCGGGGTTCCTGGCGGCGCTTATCGTGGCAAACCTGATCGGGGTCGGCAGGACGCTGATGTACGTGGTGCTGGGGATGGGCCTCTGGCTGGCTCTCTTGCACTCAGGGGTCCACGCTACCATAGCCGGCGTTCTCCTGGCGTTCACGGTGCCGGCCACTTCGTTTATCAACCCGGGCGAGTTCCTGGAGCGCGGCAGGTACGTCCTGGACCGCTTCGAGCAGGCGGGGGAGAAGGGGGAGGATGTGCTCACGAACGAGGAGCGCCAGGCAGCCTTGCACGCGCTCAACAGGGCGACATACAAGCTCGAGCCCCCCTTGCACGAGCTGGAACACGCCCTTCACCCCTGGGTCGTCTTCGCGATCATGCCGCTCTTTGCCCTGGCCAATGCCGGCGTGCCGCTCGGAGGGGGCATCGGAGAGGCTCTCGCCAGCCCCGTGGCCCTCGGCATAGTGGGCGGGCTTGTGATCGGCAAGCAGCTCGGCGTCACCCTGTTCGCGTGGCTGGCGGTGAGGAGCGGTCTCTCGGAGCTGCCCGAAGGCGTCTCCTGGCGTCACGTCTACGGGGCAGCCTGGCTGGCGGGGATCGGGTTCACCATGTCCCTCTTTATCGCCGACCTGGCCTTCGTGGGCACCGATCTCCTGGAGACGGCCAAGCTCGGGATACTGGCGGCCTCGCTGATCTCCGGCGTCGTAGGCTGGACGATACTCAGGTCGATCGCTCTCCGCGAAGGCGGCGGGTGAGCTGCGTGCTGCCCAATGCTTGCAGTTTGCGAGAACGCGCCTACCTCTAGTAGGGTGGGTGAATAGTGCGACTTCTGGCCTCCCGCACCACGCATTCCAGTTCGTTGTTCAGCGCCTCTAGGTCTGTTTCGTTTCGCAGCCTCGCCGAGAAGCGTTCAAGCGTCTTTCTTGCATCGTACTTGCGGCGCTAGAAGTGTCGGTCCACCAGGCCTTGCACGCTGTGGCGCAGCGGGTTGAACAGGGCGGCGATCACCAAAGTGGAGGCGACGACGGCCAGTGTGGACTCCTGGCCGCTCAGGGCGCGCACGATGGCCTGCAGGCCGACAACACCCACGACGTAGACCAGGACCAGCGTCACGGTGAGGGGACCGTAGACCAGCGCGCGGTTGATGATGAGGTCTATGGCGTAGAGGCGGTATCTCAACACGGCGATGCCCACGGCGATAGGAACCGTTGCGAAGCTCAGCAGCGCCGCGTGCACCAAGAGGTCCAACCACCACCGCGAGCCCGCAGTCAACCATGCCTCCGAAGGGAAGAGCAACGAGGCGACCATGGCGACCAGGTAAATCAGGCCCACCAAGGAGGCCGCGAAGGCTATCCACTTGATCTGCTGGCGCTCTTCACCCCTCGAACCCCGGAAGCGCAACACCAAGCTTGTCGCCGAGGCGAGCATGCACAGGGGCAGCAGCGGCAGAACGGCGAACCCTGCTTGCTCTACCCAGGATTGTCCCTCCAGCCCAAAGGGGTTGCGTGCTCCCCCAAGGTGCTCCAACGGTTCGGGGCCGAGCACGACACACACGCTGAGCACCACGATCACCGCCCCTGAGAGCCACGCCAGAGGCCGCCACCTCCGAGACGGTAGCCTCCCGTCGGGGAACAGCAGGAGCAGGTAGGTTCCCAGTATTCCCACGGCGGGCACCCACAGCCAGTGGTTTAGTCCGGCTACAACTATCGGGAAGGGGACCGAACCGGGACTGGCCATACCGTAGACGCCGTAGTAGTCGCTCATGCCGAGGAACGTCCACAGCAGGCCGTCCGCCAGCAAGATCCATCCTGTCGGGTTGTCGGGACGCTTGGAGGCGATCAGGGCTCCCACTACGGGGAAGGCCAAAAACAGCGTTCCTCCCAACATACTACCCACGGAGAAGTCGACATCCCAGCCGCTTGGCACATGCGCCGAACGGGCGAGGACGAACAGGACGACGTTGGCGAGGAACATGGCTAGCGAGAGACCGGCGAGCGACCAAGCGAGCCACCAAGAAGCGGCGCGGGTGCTCATCCTGTTGGCTCCCTGCTTCGATCTACTCCGGAAGGCCGCAACCACAGGCCGACATGGGCGGGCTGCATAGTCTCCCTGACTATCCCTACCAGGTCGTCATCCAGCGCTTGCAGGTCCGTCTGGTCGCGTAACTTGGCAGAGAAGGTCTCCAGGGTCCTTCTCGCGTCATACTTCCTGCGGTAGAAGCGCCTGTCTATGAACGACTGGATGCGCCTCCTCAAGGGTGTGAACAGCGCAGCTATAACTAGGGTTGAGACCACGACTGCAAGGGTGGACCGCTCTCCGGTGAGAACGACGAACATTCTCTGCAACAGCACAATGCCGCCGAAGTAGAGTGCTACTAGCATTGCCGTGAGGGAGCCGTAGACGAGGGTGCGGTTGATGATCACGTCTATGTCGTAGAGGCGGTGCCTCAGGATGGCCACGCCCACGGCCGCGTAGAGGAGCATGTTGGTCGAGGCGTCGATCAGGTTCAACAACGCCCCACCGAGCAGCCGCTCGAAGCCTAGCAGTAATGCAAAGATGTAGAAGGTAGCCAGGACGGTGGCCATCGCGAACCACTTCAGCTGCTGACGCTCTACCCCGCTCGCCCTGCGATAGCGCGTCACGAGCGAGATTGCCGAAAGGATAATTGCGGAGAAGAGCACGATCACCACCACGAACGTTATCGCGCTGATAATCCCCCCTACTTCGTCCGGACTACCGAACAAGAGGTTGAGGGACACGAGCACCACCCCGGACACGGCAGCGACCCAGGCCACCGGACGCCACCGGCTCGACGGTAGCCGCCCGGTTGGGAACAGCAGCAGCAGGAAGGGTGCGCAGCTAAGCGCCAGCGGCCCTCCCGACCCTAGCAGGCGCGAGATCGTCCGGGGGGCCGGGAGCGACCCAGGCTCCACCACCAGCGCGTAGGCGGCGTAGGACTCGCCGAGTAACTGGAGGGCGAGCCCCAACCCGAAGCCTAGCCACAGCCACCCGTATGGGTTGCGGGGACGGCGCGAGGCGACGAGGCCGCCGAGGACAGGTGCCCCGATGATGCCCACCAGGGAAACGGCTAGGTCTCGCCACGGCGTCCACCCTCGAGGCAGCGGCGTCGACCAGCCAAGAAGGATCAGCGCCAGCGACAACGCCGAGATCGACAAGACCAAGGCGCAAACCACCCACGCCAGCCGGGTCGCGGCGCGGTCGCTCGTCTGGCCGACTCCTCGATCCTGTTCTTTTGTTTCCTATGCCACAATCCCACTCTGCCGGAAGAACGTCTCCCAGGCGTTACGACGACCGTTACGAAGCCAAGAGGTAAACGATATTCGCGCAAACGTCTCTTGTGCGAACTCCGGGGAACCAGAAGCAGCCCGGCAAGAAAAAATCAAAAATCTTCGAAAGCAACTTCTCGTAACGAACCTCGTAACGATCATGTAACGAGTGGCTACTAGGTTGGATGCACGGTGAACGGGCCGAGGAAAGCAGGAACGGCGATGCAAGCAGGTGGCGCGGCACAAGGGGTGGGCACTATACCCTAGCGCAGACGGCTGAAGGCGCTTCTTGTGGCTAGCGTGGCCGTCTTGGTGGTCGCGGCGGTGTTAGCGCTTGCGGTGTGGGTTGTCCCCCTCGCGACGAGCGGGGTCGCGACGGAGGAGGGCGTCCCCAAGGCGGGAGCTGGTTCCGCTCTCATCCACGACGACGCGGGTAACGTCGATCCCCGCTAGGAGGCTGCATCGGGCTTGGTGCACTACCGAAGTCGAAGGACTGGGGTCAGGCTGCTGAGACAAAGGAGGTCCGGGACGCAACAACCCGGCCCTCCTTTCTCATTGGCGAAGTTCCGAGGCCACTGCCATACATGCGCTGGTGAGCATTCCAAGAGCAGGTAACCGCCAGGTCAGAGCCACTTCCACCTCCGGCTCCTTGTCCAGTATGGTGGAGAGGCGGAGCCTGGAGGGAGTTGCATTCGGGACGTTGATGGTAGAAAACCGGGCTGACCGGCTGAACGACTCTGGAACTGGGAATCCCGGTGACCGGTGCTTTCCCACAGCCCAAGTGCCAAGAGTTCGAACCAGGCGAGCACCACGGCGAGAAACAGGTAGTAGGACACCCCCGGCAGGAGCAGCAGCAACGTGGCGGACAACCCTGTAGCGAGGGTGTAACGGGCATAGCCTCGCCACAGGGCGCTTCTTCTCAGCCTCCTCCACAGGAAGAAAAGGGCGAGAAGCAAGGTGAGGACGAAGAGCACGAAGGCCAGGTCGTGGACGAGGCCGTGCAGCGTCCGCGGGCCGGTGTGCCTTATCGGGTCTGTCTCGAAGCCCATGAGCGCCATCGCCGTGCCGGAGACCAGCAGGAGACCGGGGCCGGCTCGCGAGCCGAGCCCGCCCGTCACCCCGAGGTGCAGTCCGGTGGCGAAGATCATCAGGAGCACACCCGAAACAATGAAGCTCGCGTTCTGCGCCCAGCCGTAGGGTCCCAGGGCCAGCCCGCTCGGCCAGGCGCCCGCGGGATCTCGCCAGGGTTGCCAGCCGATCCCGACCATGAAGTCGTACTGGAGTGCCGTCAGCGAGAGGAGCGCGGTGGCGAAGAGGATCGGCCCGACTATACCGGCGACCGCGGTCATCTTGATGATTCTCTTACGCGGCATCCCGTTAACGATCGGGCTAGACAGTCTTTCGCAGCATGAGCAGGGTAAGCAGGCAGACGACGGTGAGGAAGAGGTAGGAGAGGGCGTCGCCGCCGAGGTCGGCGAGCGTTCCGCCCAGGGGTGCCCCTACGGCGTAGCCGGAGGCCCAGGCGAAGTTGGTGACGCCGAAGGCCAGGGCCCCCTCCATGCCCGCCTTCTCCGTGCCGCGCGAGAAGAGCGCCGTGCCTGGCACGAGGGTGGCGTTGAAGGCCCCGCTGGCCAGGAGAACCAGGAGCCCCAAGATCCAGGGGTTACCGACCCACGGCAGCGCGAGTAGGATGCCGACGCTGACGAGCAGACCCGCTACCACCGGTCTGAGGTAGCCGGCGCGGTCAGACCAGCGTCCGAGCAGCGGGTGGACGGCGGCCTCGAAGGCGGCGCTCACCAGGAAGACAGCGCCGACCGCAGCTGCGCCCCACCCGAGCCGGCTCAGCTCCAGCGGCACGAGAACGGCGAGCGCGGAGAAGAGCAGGGGGGAGAGCCCGATCAGCCACAGCCCGGTCGCGAGTCGCGGTTGCAGAATGGGCTGGAGCATCGCGAAGAATGATCTCCTCTCGGCGCGCTCCGGGGCGGGCTCGATGGCGGCCCAGAGCGCGATGCCGGCTCCCACGACGGCGACGAAGGCGAACGCGGGGACGAGCCCCACGGTCGCTGCCACGCTCCCGAGGACGGGGCCGAGCAAAGCCCCGAAGACCGCCGCGCTTATCATGATGCCGATAAGCTCTCCCCTTCTCTCGTCGGGGGCACGCGCCGTGAGCCACGTGAAGGCCGCCACCCACGAGAGGGCGCTCCCGAAGCCCCCGACGAACCGCGCTAGCACGAGCAGGGAGGCTGCGTCTGCGAGGCCGAAAGCGAGGCTTGTGAGGGACATCAGGATCAAGCCCACCAGGGCGGCGACCTTGACCCCGGCCCTCGAGGCGAGGTACGCCCCTGGCGCCGAGCCGACGAGCACGCCGGCCCCGTACGCCCCGCTGAGGACGCCGACGGCGGACTTGGAGAGGCCGAACTCCTCGTTGAAGTAGGGGACGAGCGGTGTGAGCGCCGCGTAGAAGACGGTGTCCACGAGGACTATGGCACATGCGAGGGCGAGCAGTCGGCGCATGGACGCTATTCTAACCCCAAGACGCTAAAATCCAGCGGGTGTCCGAGCAAAGAGATCAGCTGGCGTCAGGGACGGAGCGCGCAGGACGCGGTGCCTTGCTGGACCGACCGATGGTCCTGGCGCTCGTCGCGTCGTTCTGCACGATGGTCGGCTTCTACCTGCTCCTCTCGGTCGTGCCCCTCTACGCCGCGGAGGCAGGGGGCGGGAACTCGGGCGCGGGCCTCGCGACGGCCGTTTTCATGCTCTCGACGGTGCTCGCCCAGCTCGGTATGCTGGACGTCCTGGCGCGCTTCGGCTACCGGGCCGTGCTCGTGGTGGGGCTCTTGCTGCTGGGGCCGCCGGCTTTCTTATACGGGCCGCTGGCGGAGGTGCCGGCCATCCTCGCCGTCACGCTGGTGCGCGGCGCGGGGTTCGGGGCGGCGATAGTGGCGCTTGCGGCCCTGGTAACCGAGCTCGCCCCACCCGAACGAAGGGGAGAGGCGCTCGGGCTCTACGGGGTCGCCCTCACCTTTCCGACGGCCTTCTGCGGCGCTCTGGGGCTTTGGATCGTGGAGCGCTCGGGCTTCGGCCTCGTCTTCGTGACCGGGGCCATGACGCCCCTCCTCGCCGCCTTCGCTGCCCTCGGGATCTCGTCTCCCGACAGGAGCGAAGAGCGCGGGGGGGCGGGCCTCCGGACCCTGTTCGAGCGGCCCGCGCTCCTACGGATCTTCCTGCTCTTTACCTCCTGCACCGCCGTATCGGGCGTCGTGGTGACCTTCCTACCCCTCTCGGCGCCCGGCCCCGGGTTCTTCTCCGCCGCGACGGCCCTGCTGCTCCTCGGTCTCTCCGCCACCCTCTTCCGCTGGTGGGCAGGGCGCTTCGGGGACCGCCGGGATCCGCGCATCCTCCTCATCCCCGGTCTCCTGTGTGCCGCGCTCGGGATGGCGGCTCTCTCCCTGGAGGGCTTCGCGCTGCTCGGAGGCGCACTCCTGTTCGGAGCCGGCTTCGGGATGCTCCAGAACACCACCCTCCTCCTCACCATGCAGCGCGTCCCGAAGGCGGAGTACGGGCTCGGGAGCACGCTTTGGAACCTGGCCTTCGACGCCGGCACCGGCGCGGGCGCCTTCGTCTTCGGGTTCGTCGTCGGGGCCGCCGGCTTCTCCTGGACCTACGTCCTGTGCGCCCTCCTGCTCGTCGCGACCATCGGCCTCGTCCCCGGGAAGGGGGCAGAAAGGCTATCCTAGAGCCCCCTGGCAGGCAGTGACACCAACATCAGAGAGGAGGGGATATGGGGCTTGGTTCTCATTCCGGCGTACGGAGGGTCAGGGAGGCCCTGGAGGAGCGGGGTTTCGAGCCGGAGATCCTGGAGCTGGAGCAGACCGCGCGTAGCGCCGCCGAGGCGGCTGACGCCCTCGGCGTCCGGGTGGAGCAGATCGTCAAGTCGCTCGTATTTCGGGGGAGGCGAACCGGTCGCCCCGTGCTGGTCCTCGCCGGCGGCTCGAACCGGGTCGATGAGAACAGAGTCTCCCACCTCCTCTCCGAGCCGGTCGGGATGGCCGACGCCGCCTACGTGCGCGAGAAGACAGGCTTCTCCATCGGTGGCGTGCCGCCCGTGGGACACGTCGAGCAACTGACGACTTTCGTGGACCAGGACCTGCTGCTGGAGAGCGAGGTCTGGGCCGCCGCGGGGCACACGCACGCGGTCTTCGGGCTGAAACCCGCCGATCTCATGCGGATCACCGACGGACAGGTGGTCGCCCTCAAGTGAGAGCGCGTTTACCGCCTTCTCGCCGCCGGCTGCTAACATTGTGATCATGGACAGGACCGGCACACGCGGCTTGCTCGGAGTCCTCACGTGCTGGCTCGCCTGGGAGCGGCGGGGCCGGGCCAACCGGGTGCTGTTCGTCGCCACGCTCTCTCTGGCGGTCTTCGTGACGCTGGCGTTCGCATGGGCGACGCTACAGCCCTACCCTGGCGACTTCGCCCGCTACTTCGCCTACTATTGGGTGTGGGGCCTGTGTGCGGTCGCCATCTTGCTCGGGATGGCCGAGTACAAGACGAGCCCGCTGCGCAAACGACAGGAGCGCGGGCACCTCTTCCTGCTGCTCTACGTCGGGGCGTTACTCATAATCACGCGCGCCCTGAACATGTTCCTCTACGGGGGATAGAACCTTGTACCGGGCCCTGCTCTTTGACCTCGACGGCACGCTCGCCGAGACCGACTCCGTGCACCTGCCGACGTGGGTTGACGTGCTGCGGCCCCACGGCATCGAGATAGACGAGCGGTTCTTCAGGGAGAACATCAGCGGCCGCAGCAACTCGAAGATCGTGGAGGACCTCTTCCCGCACCTCTCCGCCGAGGACGGCAGGGACCTCGCCGACTTCAAGGAGGAGAGGTTCCGCGAGCGCGTCCACGAGCTCGAGCCCCTGCCCGGCCTCCTGGACTTCATGCGCGAAGCGAAGCGCCGCGGCCTCGCGCTGGCCCTCGTCACGAACGCCCCGGAGCAGAACGTCGAGGCCATGCTGCTCGCGCTGGAGCTCGAGGGATTCTTCGACGAGGTCGTCCTCTCCGACGAGATCGGTTCCGTGAAGCCCGACCCGGCGCCCTACAGGACCGCCCTCGAGAAGCTCGGCGTCGTCCCCGAAGAAGCCCTCGCCTTCGAGGACTCGACCTCAGGCATCACCTCGGCCGCCGGCGCCGGCATCCCGACGATCGGCATCGCCTCCACGCAGGCGCCGGAGACGCTCGAGGAGGCGGGAGCCTTCATGGTGGCCGAGGACTTCGCCGATCCGAAGCTCCGAAATCTCCTGGACCTTCCCAGAGAAGAACCCGAAGCCTGAAGCCGTGTCTAGCGCACGACTTCGATGGTGAGAGCGTTGCCGGTCTCGCTTGACGGCACCGTGAGGGTACCAGCTTCCTCGTCGTAGCTCGACTCGACCATCTCGCCGTTTGCCGCGACCGACTCCGGTACGGAGCCGAAGCCGCGCAGCTGCAGGCGCAGCTCTTGCCTCTGCGGGACGAACGAGCCCTCGCGCTCGCCGATACGGATCGTAACGCTCCCGGCAGCCTCCTCGCAGGAGACGGTGCGCCTGGCGTACTCGCCGTTCTCGTAGCCGAACCCGTCGCCCGCGTCCTCGTAAAGGACGGTCTCGCCCGTGCCTTCGGTCGGGTAGAGGAGGAGCGTCAGCGGGTCCCACGCCTCTTCATCCGTGTGGGTCGCGTCGGGCCCCATGGGGACTGCCGTGTTCGCCATTATGTAGAGCGGTGGCTCGCCCAGAGGTGCATGGGCGAGGATGTGGGCTGGGCCGTCGAAACGCTCGCCGGTCCAGTAGTGGAACCAGCAACCGCGCGGCAGGTAGACGTGACGGTGCTCGATGCCCGGGCGGGTTATGGGGGCGATGAGCAGGGCCTCGCCTAGGAGGAACTCGTCGTCTGCGGTGTAGGTCGTCTCGTCCTCCGGATACTCGAAGAGGAGGGGACGCAGGATCGGGGCTCCCGTCCTGTGGGACTCCTCGAAGAGCGCGTAGAGGTAGGGGAGGAGGCGCTGGCGCAGCTTGAGCATCTTGCGGCACACCGACGTGAAGGGCTCCCCGAAGGCCCACGGCTCCTGGCGGCGGGTGCCTAGAGCGGTGTGGTTGCGGCAGAAGGGCTGGAAGGCTCCGAACTCGGTCCAGCGGGCGAGGAGCTCGCCGTTCGTGTCGCCCCCGAAGCCACCCACGTCCGCGCCGGCCCAGGCGACGCCCGAGAGGCCGAGGTTCTGGAGCTGGGGCATGCTCATCCACAGGTGCTCCCACCAGCTCGAGTTGTCCCCCGTCCACTGCAGGGCGTGGCGCTGGAGGCCGGCGTAGCCGGCGCGGGTTATGACGAAGGGCCGCTCGTCGGGCTTGAGCTTCAGTAGTCCCTCGCGGGCGGCGCGGGCCATGAGCGAGCCGTAGGTGTTGTGGATCTGGGCGTGCAATTTGGGGTCGTCGTCGCCCGGATGCACCACTTCGCCCGGCATCGTGGCGCCGCGGGGGATAAAGAGCGCAGGCTCGTTCATGTCGCACCAGATCCCCGCTATGCCCCTGTCGATGAGGGCCCGCTGGTTCTCGCCCCACCACTCCCGCGTCCGGGAGTTGGTGAAGTCCGGGAAGGCGCAGACCCCCGGCCAGACGGCGTTGTGGTACTCCTCGCCGTCGTTCGTCTTGCAGAACAGGTCCCTCGCGCGGCCTTCGGTGTAGACGGGATAGTTCTCGTCTAGCTTCACGCCGGGGTCCACTATCGTGACGACGCGGTAGCCCTGTTCTCTGAGGTCCGAGGTGAGCTTCTCGGGGTCGGGGAAGCGTTCCTCGTCCCAGGTGAAGACGCGGTAGCCGTCCATGTAGTGGATGTCGAGGTAGATCACGTCGCACGGTATGTCGTGCTCCCTGAAGCCGCGGGCGACCTCGCGAACCTCTTCTTCGTCCATGTAGCTGTAGCGGCACTGCTGGTTCCCTAAAGACCACAGCGGTGGCATGGGCGTGCGGCCTGTGAGCTCGGTGTAGCTGGTCAGCACCTCCGCAGGCGTCGGACCGCAGAACACGTAGTAGACGAGGTTCCCGCCCTCGGCCCCGTAATAGGCGCGGCCCTCGTCTGCGAGCGCCAGGTCGAACTCGACGCGATGCGTGTTGTCGAAGAGGAGGCCGTGCGCCCTGCCGTTGGTCATCGAGAAGGAGAAGGGGATGGAGGCATAGAGGTTGTTGAACGCAGCGGTGTGGCCCAGAGGAGGGTCCACGTTCCAGAAGATCTGGTACGATCCCGTCTTCTCGAGCCCGCTGGTCCGCTCCCCGCACCCGAAGTACCGCTCTCCCTCTTCCCGCCTCTTGTACAGCCGCGGCGAAGGACCGAGAGGCTGCGCAAACACGTCGGCGTCGGGCCGCCGCGAGAAGCCCATCCCGAGCCCCTCGTCGTCAGCCGCGAGCGGGCGTCCCGAAGAGTCGGCGAAATAGACCCGCAAAGGGTCCAGGGAGATATGCGCGCTCGCCGCAGAGGTGAAGAGCGTGATCTCCCCGTCCGACCTCTCCATCGAGACCTCGACCGGCTCCCAATCCTGCTTCGCTATGGCCTCGGAAT
>JARDZQ010000510.1 GCA_029240775.1 Rubrobacteraceae bacterium
GCGCATCAACCTCGCCGCAGCCTCGGGTGCGAGCTGTACCCTGCCCTCTGAGGCCGCCTTTATCGCGCGGGAGAGCTCCTCTGAGTCGGTGTCCTTGAGGAGGTAGCCGATGGCACCAGCCTTCACCGCCCCCGTCACCGAGGCGTCCTCCAGCACGCTGGTGAGCGCTACGACCTCGACGTCTGGGAGCTCCTTGCGGATGGCCTCGGTGGCAGAGATCCCGTCCATCACGGGCATCAGGAGGTCCATCAGGACCACGTCGGGCTGGAGCTCGCGAGCCATCTCCAGTGCCTCCTGGCCGTTCTGGGCTTCTCCCACGACCTGGATATCGGGGTCGAGCGAGAGGAACATCCTCAAGCCCTGGCGCACCACGCCGTGGTCGTCGGTTATCAGGACCCTCGTCGTCATGGCTCCCTCTCGTGGGACTTTGGTCCTGAATTATCGCCCCGCCAAAGGTCCATAGCAATGTTCAGTCCTTCGCCCGATGGCCGCGGGAGCTGCCGAAGCCATACTCGCGGCAGCAGACGAGACGTCCTACAAACAAGGAGCGAAGCGATGATCCTGATGCACGCACCGAGGCTCGTCGAGGACCGGCCCTGTGCTCGGCGAGAACCGCCGCGCCCTAGGCGCTTTAGCCAACGTGTTCCCCGGGATGCGCTACGGGGTGAGCGACGGCGCCTACCGGGTTCGTGCGCCGCTGCAGGCGCCAAGCCGTGAGAGGGTGGCCTGAGGCGCAGGAGGCTTCGCTGGCCCCATACTTCTCTTCTCGGACTTTAGTCCTACTACGTTTCTCCGACCAAGGTCCCCAGGGACAACCTTCTTTATCCCGATGGCAACGCTGCGGTTCCGGGCTTTACTGGTGGCATAAACAAGAGACGAACGCAGGAGGCGAGTGATGTACCGGATGAACGAGATCGATTTGTGGAGCCAGCGCCGCCAGGAGCTGGGGCGCGAGGCCGAGTTCGGACATCTCGCCCAGAGCCTCCAAGCCTCGGTACGCCCCCGCGCGGTGAGCGGCGGACGGGCCTGAGGGGAGAACGCTGTGGATCTGCAGGTCACGACTAGCGGAGGCGCAGCCTCCGCGCTCGAAGAATCCGTAGTCCGGGCGTTCGGGGCGAGATTGCGCGGCGAGCTGCTCCAGGCCGGTGATGAAGGCTACGAGGAGGCCCGCAAGGTTTGGAACGGCATGATCGACCGTCGCCCGGCGCTCATCGCCTGCGCCTCGAGCGTGGCCGACGTCATAAACTCGGTCAACTTCGCCCGCGAGAACGACCTGCTCGTGGCGGTGCGCGGGGGTGGCCACAACGTCGCCGGCACTGGCACGGTGGATGGCGGGTTGCTCATAGACCTCTCCCGGATGAAGGGGATCAAGATCGACCCCGAGCGCCGCACGGCCCACGTCGAGCCGGGCGTCACCATCGGCGAGCTGGACAAGAAGACGCAGGCCTTCAGCCTCGCCGTGCCGCTGGGCGTGGTCTCGGAGACGGGGATAGCCGGCCTCACTTTAGGCGGCGGTCTCGGGTGGCTGCGGCGCAAACACGGCCTCTCCTCGGACAATCTGCTCTCAGTGGACCTCGTTACCCCAGACGGCAAGTTCGTGAGCGCCAGCGAGGAGGTGAACCAGGATCTCTTGTGGGGCATAAAGGGCGGCGGGGGCAACTTCGGGATCGTCACCTGCTTCGAGTACGGGCTGCATGCGGTCGGGCCCGAGGTGATGTTCGCCTTCGTCTTCTACCCCGGAGAGCAGGCGAGGGAGATCCTGCGCTCCGTGAACGAGTACATGGCGCAGGCTCCCGACGAGGTGAGCCCCCTGGCTTTTCTGGGTCGAGTCCCGCACGACGAGACGTTCCCCGAGGAGCGGCAAGGGGAGCCCTTTATCGCTGTCGCGGCCATGTTCGCCGGTGAGGTGGAGGAGGGGGAGAAGGTACTCCGGCCCCTGCGCGAGCTCGCCGTCCCTATCGTGGACTTCAGCGCCACCATGCCCTACGTAGAGGCGCAGAAGGTCCTGGACGAGGACTACCCAGCCGGAGGGCGCTACTACTGGAAGTCGCAGAACGTGAACGACCTCGGCGACGAGACGATAGCATACCTTATCGAGCATGCAGAGGCAGCCCCCTCCGACCACTCCACGATCGACATCTGGTACCAGGGTGGGGCCATGGCTCGGGTCGGCGCCTCGGAGAGCGCCTTCGGCGATCGCAGTGCGCCGATCCTGCTCGGCATCGAGGCCAACTGGGATGAGCCGCGCGACGACGAGGCGAACGTTGAGTGGGCTCGGGGCGTCGTAGCCAGCATGCGGCGCTTCTCCAGCGGCGGCGCGTATCTCAACTTTCCCGGCTTCATGGAGGAGGGGCAGCGCCTAATGCGCGACTCCTACGGCGAGAACTACGGGCGTCTTGTCGAGCTCAAGGACGAGTACGACCCGGACAACCTCTTCCGCCTCAACCAGAACATAAGGCCAACCGCTGACGGCAGCGTAGAGCATCCGGTAACGGGAGGAGGGGCGGCGTGATGCCGCCCCTCCTTCGTGCACCGAACCTCTCGCCTCTTCGCCGGTCCTATCCGGTCCTACGACCAAATATTTAGGGGAGAACTCGTCCTTTGCCTGATGCCCCCGCTCGCGGAGGCGGTGATGCTTCCGGCAGACGTTGGTTAGCCGCCGGTAAGGATGGCGGAGAGGAGCGCGGTGATGGTCGGCATTATCCAGCAGCCTTGTGACGAGGGAGTAATCCAGTCGAGCGCAGCCAGGTCTCTGTGTACACGAGAGGCGGGACCGTGGGTCCTGGCTGCGACTAGTCTGGGCTCTAGCGTGACGTTCATCGACGGGACTGC
>JARDZQ010000511.1 GCA_029240775.1 Rubrobacteraceae bacterium
TCCTCGCTTCTCCGGCGGCTGACTACCTGGTAGGTGAGATCATCGAGGTCAACGGCGGCCAGTTGATGAGCTAGCCACAGAAAGGAGATCCACACCTCCCCATGTTCGGTGCATAAAAACAAGAGAAGGGGCAGGCGACGCTTGCGTGAAGCACAGGTAGTGAACCTGAGAGTACCATGAGATGCTCTGCCGGCCACCCTAACCGTTCGGGGATGCCAGCGCGTCTATGCGCTCCCACAGTTCGGGTGGTATCGGACGGGTGGCGAGGTCCAGCGTCTGTTTCACTCTCTCAGGGCGACTCATGCCGACGATGGTGGAGATTATGCGGGGGTCTTTCAGGGAGAATTGCAAGGCTGCGGCTGCCAGGGGAACGTCGAACTCACGGCAGGCACCCTGCATGGCGCGGACCCGTTCCACCATCTCTTTAGGTGCCTCCCTGTATTGGTAGCGTGCATAGGCGTCGGGGCCTTTGGCGAGGATGCCGCTGCCGTACGGGGCGGCGTTGAGAGCTGCCACTCCGCGCTCCTCGGCAATGTCGAAGAGAGGGTCTGCGGTTCTGTTCACGAGCGTGTAGCGGTTGTGGGTGATGACGGCCTCGAAGAGGTCCGTCTCGACGAACCGGATCATGAGGTCTATCGGGCCCCCCGCGACTCCGAGGTTCTGGATAACTCCTTCTTCCTTGAGGCCCGTCAGAACCTCGACCGGACCGCCGTGGGACATCATGTGGTCAAAGCTCTCGTGCTCCGGATCGTGCAGGTAGACCAACTGGAGCCTGTCCATGCCTAGTAGCCGCAGGGAACGCTCGACGGAGCGGCGCATCTGCTCTCCGGAGAAGTCTCCGGTCGTGAGGTCCCTATCCGCCTTGGTGGCCAGTACGACGCCCTCTGGCAGGCCGCCCATCTCCTCGAGCATCCCGCCGATGCGGCGCTCGCTCTCTCCGTCACCGTATGAGGCCGCCGTGTCGAGGAAATTGATCTGACTGTCCAAGACTGCCCTAAGCGTCTCGCGGGCCCGGTCCTCGTCTACAGAATAATCGAAGGTCTCGGGCATGTCCCCCAGCGGCGCGCATCCGACGCACAACGGCGAGACTGACAGACCCGTGCCGCCCAGGGTCCTCCTCGACGAGGGGTCGACGACTCTATTCTTCAACATTCCTCCCTTGCGGACTACATCCACGCTCTTGTTACCCAGAAGCGCCTCCCTGATACCCTCCCAGATAGCATCCTCGACCGCAGGATAGTTCGCGTGCTTGGGCGGGACGAGCGCAGCCTCCTGCGCCCGCTCCAGCAGATTCCAACGCCGTTCGGCGAACGGGCGGGCCTCGGAACGGACGTCTTGCAAGGAGTCGCTCCGTGCGGGAAGGGTTCCTAGCCTGGCCTCGTGCGCCTGCGACTCCCGCGAGGTCAGGAAGCGAAGGAGCTCGATAGCCGCCGGACGGTCGCTTACGGTGGCAGGGATGGCGAACGTGTGCGAGCTCGAGTATATGTGACGCCCGGCCGGCCCTTCGGGGTAGAGTGCTACGTCGAAGCGGTCCACGACGGCGCTTTGATCGGGATCGAGGTACGTGTAGAAGCCGCCGGGCCAGTCGGTGCTCATGGCGGCTCTGCCTTCACGGAAGCAGGCGGCTACCTCGTCGTAGTGCCAGTCCGGTGTCTCAGGGGGCGAGGCCCTCTCGTAGAGGTCCTTGAGCAGCCCGAGCGCCCAGCGGCCTGCCTCGTCGTCCAGGCGAGGCGCGGGCGGACCTTCATCCTCGAACATCGTGCCTCCGGCCATCGCCTGCAGCTCGAAGAAGTGGCCGAAGAGTCCTGACTCCTTGCCGGGGAAGGCGAAGCCGTAGATGTTGTCGGATCTCAGCCGCGTGGCGGACTCGAGCAGGGCCTCCCACGAGGAGGGCTTGTCCTCCATGAAGTCGGTGCGGTACAGGAGGAGCTTCACGTCCAGGTTACGCGGGACGCTGTAGAGACTCCCGTCTATGCGCGCCAGCTCTAACGTGCGGGGAGTGAAGGGCTCCAGTTCGCCCTCGTCCAGGTCGTCGTCGAGAGGGGTTAGCCACTGTTTCTGGCTCGGGGCGTACTTGGTGTGAGTCGAGATCAGGTCGTAGGAGGCGCCTCCTGATGCGAACTCGGCTTCGATCTGCTCGTTGAGGTCGGGGTGTGTTGGGGCGACTACCGTCTCGACCCTCAGATCCTGGATAACCTCGAACTCCGCGAGACGCGTGTACAGGGGATCGTACATCGGACCTCCGACCAGCAGAGCCTTCAAGCTTCCACTCATCCGAAGATCTCTCCTATGCGGGCTGCGACGGCCTCTCCGAGCTTTCTGTGCTCGCTGGCGTCGAGGTGGATGCCGTCTACGTCGCTGGAGACGATGACCTCGGAGGCGTCGAAGAACTCGCACCCGTGCTGCTCGGCGAAGCGCTCGTAGTGCCTGGAGAACTGCCTGGATTTCTCCTGCGCTCCCTCGAACATCTGCGCCATGTCGGTGAGCGTGGCGACCGCGGGAGGGGAGATCAAAACCACAACGGGAGCGCCGCCATCCGGCCCGCACCCGCTCCTTAGCATCATGTCGGCCAGGCTGGCGGCCCCCTGCGCGATGTCTGAGGCGGAGCTTCCGAAGCGCGCCTTGAGGTCGTTGGTCCCCAGCATGAGCGTTATGAGGTCAAGGGGGCGGTGCGACTCGAGACACGCCATCAGGTAAGTCCTGCCGTTCTTGTGATCCCCCTCGATGGGATCGTCCCTCACCGTCGTCCTGCCCGGCAAGCCCTCCTCGATCACACGATATTCCTCATCCAGCCTCTTCCTGAGCACCCCAGGCCAGCGCACGTCCTCGGGAAACCGCTCCCTCGTCTCGGGGTCCGAGCCCCAGGTGTTAGAGTCCCCGTAACACAGTATCGTTCTCATCGATTCCCCTCTCGCCCCACAGATACTGGCACCATTGTTGGCGCCGTGCGTAGGCCGGGTCAACCACAGACCTATGCAAAAGGGATAGATACTGGAAGCGGACATGCTTGTTTCTTGACCGTGACGATCCCGCCAGGTAACGTCCGTTGTGAGGCCGTGGGAACGGAGATGTTTCCGGTCGTCGAGGTCTCCCGGAGAGGTAGAAGGATGCATGAGCGGCGATACAGACAGGTCCACC
Organism: Rubrobacteraceae bacterium; assembly: GCA_029240775.1. GTDB lineage: Bacteria > Actinomycetota > Rubrobacteria > Rubrobacterales > Rubrobacteraceae > JALYGY01. The sequence continues at coordinate 3,139 of JARDZQ010000511.1, forward strand.
TCGATTTCCACACTTCGGCAGATTGCGAAAACGTCGGTGCTGACGTCGACCCCGAAGTCTTCGCCAATACCGTTCGGATGGGGCGGGTAAACTCCATGACGGTCTTCGCCAAGTGCCACCACGGCTTCTCGTACTACCCGACGGAGGTAGGCACGAGGCACCCCAATTTGGCTGTCCCGGATCTCATGGGCGCCCAGATAGAGACGCTGCACGGGATCGGGGTGCTGGCCCCGATC
>JARDZQ010000043.1 GCA_029240775.1 Rubrobacteraceae bacterium
CGTCGAGAACGGCGTGCCGGCGATGCAGGCGCTCCAGATGGTCACCATCAACCCCGCCACGCTCTTCAGGATCGACGGCCAGGTGGGCGGCATAGGTATCGGCCGCCGGGCAGACATTTTGCTCCTCCCCGACCTCGAATCGTTCCGCCCCGAGACGGTCATCACGCGAGGAAACGTCGTAGCCGAGAACGGAGAGCTCAGCGTCACGCTCCCGCACCTCCACTGGGAGGAATATGGGAGCCGACCCCGCTTCGACGCCGGCCTCGAGCTCGACGACCCTGCTCTTTATCTGCAAAAGGTTTCAGGGTCAGAGACGGAGGTGCCGACGATACACCTCAGGTCAGCCGTGATCTCCGAGCGCAGGGACGTGCGGGTTCCGGTCGAGAAAGATCTGGTCACACTGGGCGGCCATAGCGACCTGCTGCATGCCGCGCTCGTGGACCGTGGCGGAACCTGGATCTCACGCTCCCTACTCTCCGGACTCGCCGCGAACCTCGAAGGTCTCGGCAGCACCTATAACACGACCACGCAGCTACTGGTCCTCGGGAGGCGTCCTGAGTCCATGGCGCTCGCCGCCCGGCGTGTAAGAGAACTCGACGGCGGCATCGTCGTCGTAAGGGGTAACGAGGTCATGTACGAGCTCGCCCTCCCCATAACCGGCATGATGTCCGATCTGCCGTTCGAGGAGGTCGTCGAGGAGAACCGGCGGCTCTCCCGGGTGGTGGCCGAAGCGGGGTACGAGTACCATGACATCCTCTACACCCTCCTGTTCCTGACCTGCGATTTCTTGCCGGCCCTGCGCCTGACGCCGCTCGGTGTGCTGGACGTGAAGTCCTCCGAGGTGCTGGTGCCAGCCGAGCGGCCCGGGAGGTCGGGGTGACGTTGTGCGAACCATCTTCCGCACTGCTACTCCCCGAGTCGGGCTCGTGAGCGGGAGCACCGAAAGGGATACCGGCCTGCTGGCACTCGTGATCCGCACCCCCGACGAGCCCGGCGTGCTCCACGCGCTCACGCGCGTGATCCTCGACCACCGGGCGAACATCACCTACGTTGACATAGCCGAGCGGCACGAGGGGCTCTCGACGGTCTACCTGGAACTCGAGGACGCCGCCGAGCCCGAGGCGCTGACCGAAGATCTCAAGGCGCTGCCGGCCGTGCGGGCGCTCGAGCGAGCGCCGTCGTTCCAGAAGGTGTATGGCAAGCGGATCATCGTGGTCGGCGGTGGGGCGCAGGTGGGACAGGTGGTGGTCGGGGCGGTGGCCGAGGCCGATAGGCACAACATCCGCGGTGAGAAGATCTCCGTCGATACCATACCCCTGGTCGGCGAAGAGGACATAGCTGCCGCCGTGCGGGCCGTAGCCCGCCTGCCGCGAGCGGTGGCGCTAGTGCTGGCCGGCGCGCTGATGGGCGGCGACGTAGCTCGGGCAGTATACGAGATCCGCGAGAAAGGGATTATAGTGCTCTCCCTGAACATGGCCGGGGGCGTCCCTGATGCCGCCGACCTTGTGGTGAGCGACCCGGTGCAGTGCGGGGTGATGGCCGTCATGGCCGTCTCGGAGTCAGCCACCTTCGATATCCACCGCCAGAGGGGTCGCCGCTACTAAGGCGGTTCGAGAACCGCTGCAAGTTACAGGGAGATTGCCTAAAGCGGATTGCGAGAGGTTCGAGCCTTCCGCGACGCAAGGCTCTTAGGCTTTGAGGTTTTTGGGTGAGGGTTCTGGCCCTTGGCCGACCCCGATACCCTAAGAACCTAATCCAGAGGCTCATCCCCTCTGCAAACCGCTCTAAGCAGGCCCACTTCGACGACTACCGGATGGCGGAGACCGTACGGAGTAGAATGTCAGCGAGTCACGTTCGGCTGGGGATCCGGGCGTGGGGGATCATGGTGGACACAAGGGGTGATGCGAGATGAAAGAGGTCTTGCCCAGCACCGGCCTCCCGCTGGAGCTCGACGGACGGTCCCTGACGATCGAGGAGGTGGTAGCGTTCGCCCGCGGGGGCGTAGAGTGCGCTCTATCGGTGGAGTCTGCCGAGAAGATCGAGGCGACACGCACGCTCAAGAGGGACCTGATCGAGCGCGAGACCGCTATCTACGGCGTCACGACCGGCTTCGGGGACAGCGCGCACCGCCAGATCTCCCCTTCCAAGACGGCCCGCCTGCAACAGAATATGCTGCGCTTCCTGGGCAGCGGCACGGGTCCACTGGCCTCCCCTGAGGTGACGAGGGCCGCGATGCTCCTGCGCGCGAACTGTCTCGCCAGGGGCAACTCCGGCGTTCGCCTCGAGCTGGTGGAGCGTCTGCTCCTCTACCTGAACAACGACGTACTCCCGCTCATCCCCGAGAGGGGCTCCTGCGGCGCCAGCGGAGACCTGGTTCCGCTCTCTTACTTGGGCGGCGCTCTCGTGGGCGAGGTGGAGGTTCTGCACGACGGCGAGGTGAAGGACTCGAGGGATCTCCTGGACGAGCTGGACCTGGAGCCGATGGTGCTCGAGGCCAAGGAGGGCCTGGCCCTTACCAACGGTACCTCGTTCATGAGCGCGTTCGCTGCTCTCGCGGTGTGGGAAGCGGAGGAGCTGGCGCTCGTCTCGGACCTGTGCACGGCGATGGCCGCGGAGGCGCTGCTCGGCAACCGGGGGCACTTCAACGCCTTTATCCACGAGGAGAAGCCGCACCCTGGTCAGGTCGAGAGCGCGCGCGTCATCCGCGAGCTGCTGGCGGAATCCGAGCTGGCGCTGGACTCCGAGGAGATCTTCGCCGGCGACGGCCTCGGCGGCAGAGAGTTTCTGGAGCTGGAAAGGCAGGTGCAGGACAAGTACTCCATCCGCTGCGCGCCGCACGTGGGCGGCGCTCTGCGCGACACCCTGGAGTGGGTCAGGCGCTGGGTGGAGGTCGAGATCAACAGCTCTGACGACAACCCCCTCTTCGATGCCGGAAGCGGAAGGGTACAGAGCGGCGGCAACTTCTACGGGAGCCACATCACCCAGGCGATGGACTCGTTGAAGATAGCCGTCGCCAACCTCTGCGACCTGATGGACCGCCAGCTCGAGCTCGTCGTGGACGAGAAGTTCAACGCGGGCCTGACCCCGAACCTGATCCCTTTCTTCGACGAGAGCGACCCCGAGGCGGGTCTGCACCACGGCTTCAAGGGGATGCAGCTCTGCTGCTCGGCGATGACCGCTGAGGCCCTGAAGCTTTCGAACCCGGCGAGCGTCTTCTCGCGCTCCACCGAGGCGCACAACCAGGACAAGGTGAGCATGGGCTCAATAGCCGCGCGCGACGCCCGCTCGATCGTCGAGCTCGCGCAGAACGTAGCGGCGATTCACCTCCTCGCCGTCTGCCAGGCCCTCGACCTGCGCGGCATAGAGAAGGCGAGCCCGAAGACCAGGGCAGCGCACGAGCTCGTGCGCTCTCGCGTGCCGTTCCTTGAAGTCGACCGGCGGATGGACGCGGACATAAAGGAGATCGTGGACCTCATCAAGTCCGGCGAGCTGTCTAAGCAAGAACGTAAGGAGTAGAGCTATGTTGCAGGAGAAGAGACCCTGGCTCTCGATCTACGAGGACAAGCTCTCGGGCGAGCCCATAAAAGACTCGCTGACGGGGTTTCTGGAAGAGGCTGTAGAGAGGCACCGGGACAACACCGCATTGACCCAGGGCGAGCGCATCATCTCCTACGGCAAGCTGCTGGACCTCACGGAGAAGATGGCCTCCGCTCTCTCCGGGGCCGGGGTGAAGAAGGGCGACCGCGTAGGGCTCATGCTGCCCAACTGCCCTGAGTACGTCATCGGGTTCTTCGGGGCGGTCCGGATCGGGGCGGCGGCGACGCAGGTCAACCCCCTCTACGTCGGACGCGAGCTGGAGCACATCTTCAACAACTCCGGCTCGGAGACGGTGATCGTGCACTCCATGATGTACGAGAAGGTGAAGAACGTCGAGCCTCGTACCCCTCTGGAGAGGATCATCTGCGTCGGGGAGCCGGAGGGTGGGCTCAGGGACGACGATATGACCTTCGACGAGTTCATCGGGACGGCTTCCGGCGGGGCGCCATCTGTCGAGATAGATCCCCTTATAGACCTCTCCTCGATCCAGTATACGGGTGGCACCACCGGCGTCTCGAAGGGTGCGATGCTCACGCACTCCAATTTGCTCGGAGGCGTACAGCAGACCATAGATCTGCTCATCGAAAGGGCTGACGACTTCCCGGAGAACGGCAAGGTGGTCGCCGTGGCCCCCCTCTTCCACATCTTCGGGATGACGATGGTTCTGTTGTTCGGTCTCCGTCACGGCTGGAACCTCCTGCTCGTCCCCAGGTTCGTCCCGGACCAGATGATGGAGCTCATCAAGCGCGAGAAGCCGATCATGCTCGCCGGCGTGGCGACGCTCTACACGGCGCTGCACAGCTACCCGGAGATGGAGAGCTACGGCCTTGGCGAGGTCATGATCTACACCTCAGGCGGAGCGAGCGTGCCGGTGGGTCTGCTCAACTCCTTCGAGCGACGCACAGGACGCCCCATCTGGGAGGGCTACGGCCTCTCCGAGGGCGCGCCGGTGAGCTTCAACACGTACCTCAGGGGACCCGTTGGTGGCAGCATCGGGGTGCCCATCCCCGGCACCGACGTGCGCATCGTGGACATCGAGACCGGCGAGAAGGAGATGCCTTTCGGCGAGCCGGGCGAGCTCGTCGTCAAAGGCCCGCAGGTGATGCGGGGCTACTGGGAGATGCCGGAGGAGACCGCGAACGCTTTGCGCGATGGCTGGCTCCACACCGGCGACATCGCCAGGATGGACGAGGATGGCTACCTCTACATCGTGGACCGCAAGAAAGATGTCATTAACGCCAGCGGCTTCAAGGTCTACCCGCGAGAGGTGGAGGAGGTACTCTACCAGCACCCGGAGGTGGTCGAGGCCGTCGCCGTCGGTGTCCCCGACGAGTACCGCGGCGAGACGGTCAAGGTGTTCGTCGTCAGGAAGCAGGGCAGCTCCGTGACTGAGGCGGATCTCACCTCCTACTGCAAGGAGAACCTGGCGCCCTACAAGGTGCCTAAAGTTCTGGAGTTCCGCGACGAGCTCCCCAAGAGCGCTGTCGGCAAGCTCCTGCGGCGGCTGCTCGCCGACGAGGAGCGCGAGAAGGCGGGGGTGCCGCCGAAGACCGGAAAGGGAGTGGAGGGACAGTGAGGCTGGAACGCGCCTGCGTGCCCCTCGGCTTCGCCTGGTCCTCCCCCTTCGCGCGGTGGCAGGGTCCACTGGCCGAGGTCAACAGCATTGACCTCGCCGTCGACGTGACGGGCAGGGCGCTCGAAGAGCGGGGCCTCTCGCCGGAGGAAGTCACGAGCCTGGTCCTCGGGTGGACCGTGCCGCAGAAGGAGATCTTCTACGGAGCGCCCACGCTCGCCGCGCGCCTCGGAGCCGAGGGCGTGACCGGGCCGATGATCTCGCAGGCCTGCGCTACCTCGGTCGCCTGCGTCGCCGCAGCGGCGAACCACGAGAGTGGTGATGGCGGAATCACCCTCGTCGTCACCACCGACCGCACCTCCAACGGCCCCCTCGTGACGTACCCTTCTCCCTCCGGTCCCGGCGGCTCGCCCCAGGTGGAGAACTGGGTCCTCGATTCCTTCGCCAGAGACCCCTGGGCCGGCGCCGCCATGTACACCACCGGCGAGAACGTCGCCGCGGAGGCGAACATTACCCGCGAGGAGCTCGACGAGGTGACGGTCCTGCGCTACGAGCAGTACGGGAGGTCCCTCGAGAACGACCGCGAGTTCCAGCGCACCTACATGGTCCCGGTCGAGATCCCGCGAAAGCGAAAGGAGCCGACCGTCGTAGAGGAAGACTTCGGCGTCTTCCCGACGACGCGCGAGGGCCTCGCGAAGCTCCAGCCCGTCGTGGAAGGTGGGGTGGTCACCTACGGCAGCCAGACGCACCCGGCGGACGGGACGGCCGGCATGGTCGTGACCGGCGAGGAGCGCGCCCGCGAGCTCAGCCGGGACGGTGGGGTGGTACACCTGCTCTCTATGGGGTTCGCGCGGGTCGCGAAGGCGCGGATGCCGAAGGCCCCCGTCCCCGCGGCGCAGACCGCTCTCGAAGACGCCGGGCTCGGCATCGGGAAGGTGGACGCGATCAAGACGCACAACCCCTTCGCCGTCAACGACGTCTACTTCTCGCGTCAGACGGGTGTGCCCGTAGAGGAGATGAACGATTACGGATCCAGCCTCATCTTCGGCCATCCGCAGGGACCGACGGGGGCGAGGCTCATAGCTGAGTTGATCGAGGTTCTCAGACGCCGCGGGGGCGGGACCGGCCTCTTTACCGGCTGCGCCGCCGGGGATACCGGAGCGGCGCTCGTGCTGCGCGTCGAAGACTAGGGAGGGATCATTGGAGATACAGTACAGGACGTTCTTCGTCACCGGCGGCGGCTCAGGGCTCGGGGCGGCGACCGCACGCCTGCTCGCCGAAGGCGGCGGTCGCGCCGTGATCGCCGACGTCAACGACGAGGCCGGGGAGAGCGTCGCCTATTCGATCGGGGAGAAGGCCCGCTTCGTACACACCGACGTGACGGACGAAGAGAGCGTCCAGGCGGCCATAGACGCGACGCTCGAAGCCTTCGGCGGCTTGCACGGCCTCGTCAACTGCGCGGGGGTCGGGCCTGCCAAGAAGGTGCTCGGCAGGAAGGGGCCTCATCCGCTCGAAGATTTCAGGAAGACCGTGGAGATCAACCTCATCGGCACCTTCAACACGACGCGGCTCGCCGCCGCCGTGATGGCCGAGAACGAGCCCACGGAGGATGGCGAGCGCGGCGTGATAGTCAACACCGCCTCGGTTGCCGCTTTCGACGGCCAGATCGGGCAGCCCGCCTACGCGGCCTCGAAGGGCGGCGTGGTCGCTTTAACGCTGCCCGTAGCCCGGGAGTTCGCACCCCTCGGCATCCGCGTCATGGCCATCGCCCCCGGCATCTTCGAGACGCCGATGCTGGCTGCCCTCCCCGAGGAGGCGCGCGAGTCCCTGGGCAAGCAGGTCCCCTTCCCTGCGCGCCTCGGGAAGCCCGAAGAGTACGCTGCCCTCGTCGAGCACATCGTCGAGAACCAGATGCTCAACGGCGAGGTGATACGGCTCGACGGTGCCATCCGGATGGCGCCAAAGTAGGGAGAGTGGAGCCGGCAGCCAAAATAGTAAGCCGCCCAGGACTCGAACCTGAAACCTAAAGATTAAGAGTCTGTCCCAATAGGTTCATCGAGGTTAGCTGGGGTTAGAAATCCGCTTACCTATGCCATGTCACGTTCGCCGCTCTTCACCGGGGTTGGCTGTGCCTACTGTAAAACTACTGTAGTGGGCTATAAGCCGTTTCGCTGGATTTACTGAGTTGCTAGGTAAGGTAGCACGACTTATCCACGCCAGCGCATCTTTATGCGCCACCTAAGATATTGTGGTCAGAATCTCTTTGTGAGACCGGGGTTAACCGACGTAATGGACTCTGCATCAGGCTCTCTACGCAAGGTGTTGGATACGAACTTACGAGAACCCACCTTCTAGGCACTTGGGTGAATAACGCTCCGAGCTCCGGTCCAGATGGCGAGCGAGCCCCGGAGTAGCGTGGAGGCTCTAAAAGGCACCGAAGGTTAGGACTTCCTACTCTTGACGCAAATTAGAGCCTTCTAACGCTCGTTCAAGAACCCTTAGGGACAATGATCAACGCGATAAAGGGAGGTGTAATAATGGCATTCAGGCAGCTAAGTCCCGCGAGCAGTAGCGTCCGGACAAGCACCCGTAGCGGTAGGGGCTGTCGCAGGATTCGCAACCGCAGGCGTCGCAGGCGTTCTTTGCGGCGGCGGCGTAACACCTAAGGTCGAGTGGCATCAGGCGCTGGGAAGGCTCCGCGACGGACTGGGCCTTCTTTGTCATCTTTAGCATGGGGTTTGAGGGACGACACGGACGCGCTTGTCAAAGACCGTCGCCTCGTGACGTTCGAAGTGGAGCCGCCACAGGACCTCTCGGAACCATGAGCCTACAGGCGGAGGTCTTTTTGTGTGCCTGTATGTGCGGCGTGTCTAAACCCCGGCGACCAGCCCGGGTTTTGGGGTTTTGGTAGGAGTAAGATGCTCCACAGGTACGGCGCGCGGTCATAGGAGGTGGCATGGCAGAATCGGCGAAAGCACCCTACGCCTGGATAGGGCAAGAGGTGCATCTAATCCACAAAACCGGAAACGAAAGGCGAGGGGTCAACTATACGCTGGAGGAGGTAAACGACCTGGGTGCGTGCGTCTCGAAGGGAGCGCGGACTCATTTCTACCCTTGGAGCAGCATCCTGAGAATCGCCCTCGGCCATCGACGGCCGGGCAAGGCCAAGAGCTAGTCAATGGCTCGCATAAGACAGCCGAGAGGATGGCTTCTAAGCGCCTCGAGGAGCGCGAAAGGGACGGGTCGGGTAGACTGGCCGCGTGGGTGGAGAGGTCCGTTACTACAACGTAGAGGACGCGGTGCTAGTCTACGAAGTCGAGCGCCTGGAGCCATTAGAGGCGCCCCGGCCGACGAGGCCCCTCGCCTGCAGAACCTACGCAACCGGCAGACCCAGATCGTGCTCAGCCGGAGAGGGAAGATCCGGAGCGCTCGGAGCCTGAGAAGGTGGAACCGGACCGGGTGGCAACTGAACCGGTGGAACCCACGCCCTCGGAGCGCCGCTCGTGGTGGCGGGAGTTCTTCGGGTTTGGGGAGTAGTAGGAGGAGGTTATGGAGGGAGAGCGGATACCGGATAGTTGGGTGGGCCAACGCATCGACCTAGTAGCCCTCGACAGTGATCCAAGTAAACATGTGGTCGTGAGCGGCGCGGTCATCTACAGCCTGGGCGTGCGCCACGTACAGGGCGTGTTGCTGAACGCGGTAACTGATCGGGGCATCGTAGTTGAGGCTACCGGCCCCGATACCGGTGGAATACTGTTGTTCCATCCGTGG
>JARDZQ010000512.1 GCA_029240775.1 Rubrobacteraceae bacterium
CGCCGCTCCCTCCGTTCTGCTCGGGGAGTTGGTCCCGAGGACGGATGCCCTACTTCTTGGCGTGTGAGCCCTTGTACTCCACCTTGCTCTTCGCCGTGTCGGACGCCTTGTCGGCGCCGCTCACAGCCGAAGAGGTCTGGGCGAAGGCCAGCGTGGCGTGCGCCGTGGTGCTTACGCTCTCGATGTCGTCGCACGCCTCGTGGTAGCACGGGTCGTAGGGGACCCCGGCCATACCGCCATAGATCGTGCACCAGGCAGGTAATGCCTTCCGGTCTTGGGCGCGCAGCTACGTACTCTTCGTCCTCCTCTCGCGACCGGTTGCACTCACTGCCGCCTCTATGAGAGCAGACGGCGATGAATAGTGGGTGAGAGAGTGCGTACTCAGGGCATACCTCCGGTACTCAGAGAGCGTTCTTGGACATCGCGGGAGCGGCTCTTAGAATATGGTCGTGGACTTGGAAGGACTGGGCAGGCTTCTTATCGGCAGTGCCATAGTGCTGCTAATCCTGGGGCTAACCCGTGCTGACCTCAGAGCTCGACTACGAGCTTCCGGAGGCCCTTATCGCCCAGAGACCAGCCGAGCCGCGCGACTCCTCGCGCCTCATGGTCGTGGACGCCCGGTCCGGCACGATATCCCACCACGTCTTCCGCGGCCTCCCGCGCTTTCTTCGCCCCGGCGACGCCCTCGTCCTGAACGAGACGAAGGTTCTTCCGGCACGCCTGCTCGGACGCAGACCTGGCGGCGGCGAGGTCGAGCTGCTCTTTCTGCGGGACCTGGGTGGTCGCTGGGAGGTCCTCGCCCGCCCGAGCAAACGTCTCAGGCCGGGGATGACGCTCTCCGTGGGCGGAGACGAGTTGGAGCTGGTGGAGAATCTGGGCGAGGGCCGCTGGAGGGTCGCGGGAGAGAACCTGCGAGGGACGATGGAACGGAGCGGGCGCATGCCGCTGCCGCCGTACATCCGAGCGACCGCGGAGGCGGAGGAAGCGTACCAGACGGTCTATGCTCGCAACCCGGGATCAGCGGCGGCGCCCACGGCGGGGTTCCATTTCACCGAGGGGGTGCTGGAGAGGGCCGAACGCGCGGGGGCCCGGATCGCGCGGGTCACGCTGCACGTTGGCACGGGGACCTTCGCCCCCGTCCGGGCCGACAAGCTCGAAGAGCACAGGATGCACGCCGAGCACTACGCCGTCCCGCAGAGAGCGACCCGGATCATAAAGGGCGCGGAGAGGGTCGTCGCGGCGGGAACGACGGTGGCGCGCACCCTCGAGTCGTGGGCGGAGAGCGGAAAGCCGGACGGCGAGTCCAGCCTGTTCATCTACCCCGGGTACCGGTGGCGGCTGGTGGACGCGCTCCTGACGAACTTCCACCTCCCGCGCTCGACCCTGCTGGCGATGGTGATGAGCTTCGGTGGAAAAGATCTCATGCGGGAGGCGTACCACGTCGCCGTCGAGGAGCGTTACCGCTTCTACTCGTTCGGCGACGCGATGCTGATCCTGAACGGAGGGAGAGGGCGGTAGGGACGCCGGTCTCCATAGAGGTCGTCGCCCGCGATGGCGAGGCGCGGGCCGGGCTGCTGCGCACCCCGCACGGCACGGTCGAGACGCCGGCCTTCATGCCCGTGGGCACGAAGGGGACGGTCAAGGGGCTGACGCCGGAGGATCTGCGGGAGGTGGGTGCCGGAGTCTTGCTCGGCAACACGTACCATCTGTACCTGCGGCCGGGCCCTGGCCTCATAAGGGAGGCAGGAGGGCTGCACGCCTTCACCGGCTGGGATGGGCCCATGCTCACCGACTCCGGTGGCTACCAGGTCTTCTCGCTCGCAAAGACACGCAGGATCTCGGAGGAGGGTGTCCAGTTCGCTTCAGTCTACGACGGCTCGCTCCACACCTTCACACCCGAGCTCGTCACGGAGGTTCAGGAGGACCTCGGGGCGGACATCGCCATGGTCCTCGACGAGTGCCCGCCCGCGAACGCGAGCCGCGAATACCACGAGGAGTCCTTGAGTAGGACGGCGCGGTGGGCCGAGCGGTGCAAGGAGGCGCATGGGAGAGAGGACCAGGCGCTCTTCGGCATCGTGCAGGGTGGTCTCTACCCGGACCTTCGCCAGGAGAGCTTGGAGCGCACCCTCGCAATCGGTTTCCCCGGCTACGCCGTCGGCGGTCTCTCGGTCGGGGAGTCGCGCGAAGCGATGCTCCATACCCTCTCCCTGACGGCGCCCGGATTACCCGCCGAGAAGCCGCGGTACTTTATGGGCATCGGGGACCCTCCCGGCATCCTCCAGGTCATCGAGCTCGGTGTAGACATGTTCGACTGCGTGCTCCCGACCCGGCTGGCTCGTCACGGGGCGGCGCTCACCGCAGACGGGCGCATCAACCTCAGGAACGCCAGGTATCGGAGGGACCTCGGGCCTCTCGACCCGGAGTGCCCATGCGAGACGTGCACGGGGTACAGCCGCGCGTATCTGGCTCACCTCGTGCGCGAGGACGAGCTCCTCGGTCACCGGCTCATCACCCTCCACAACGTCCGCTTCACCGTGGATCTTTGCCGGCGGGCGAGGCAGGAGATCGTGGCGGGCAACTACGA
>JARDZQ010000513.1 GCA_029240775.1 Rubrobacteraceae bacterium
ACATTGCGCGCAGGTCCGCCTTTGTCAGGCGCGAGATGAGCCCGTGCTGATAGTCACGCCAGAACGCCTGGTCCTCCAGAGGTACGCTCGGCACACCCAGGAAGGCCTGTGCCAGCGCCCGCTCCCTTAAAGTCCGCAGCCATCCGAGCGGCACGAGAGGTAGTACCACCAGGAAGACCTGCGAGACCCACAACAAGCTCCTTGGCGGCACCAGCGTGTTCGCCAGTATCAGCGACCTCACTCGCTCCGGGTGGCGACGCACGAAGCACTGGGCCACCAGCCCGCCGTAAGAAGGCCCGAGCACATGAGCAGCCCGCACCCCCTCGGCTTCAAGGGCACCAGCCAGCCCATCGAGGAGCTCGGCCGCGCTGGACACGGGTGCGTAGCTCGGCGCGATGACCCGGTAGCTCTCCTCGAAGGCCGGGATGCGGGTGAAGAGGGACTCGCCGACCATCGCCCCACCTGGCAACAGAAGGAACGCTTCCTCACCCTCTCCGCTTGCGAGGTAGTCCCAACCCACTCCAGAAACGGTGGTGTGCTTGGGCGGGTGCGTGGCCCTGAACTTCCGCAACTCCTCCCAGCGCGAAGCCCCAAGGTCGCGGCGGATCCCCTTCACTCTCAAGAAGCGCTCGATGCCGAACCGGCGCCACGTTCTGCGGTGTCGCTCGTCTAGCAGCGGGAACGCAGTCTCTTCGTCTATCACCTCTGGCTGCACGACCTCGTGAGTCTTGCCCTTCCACTCAATGGTCGCCCTGCCTGCGGCTAGCAAGTTCTTGAGCCAGTCCACGTCCTCGCCGTAGGGCAGCGGGATGATGAAAGCGTCGCCCGCGACCGGCTCAGCCACCACCGGCGTCGCGTACTCCCTGCCGGAGCGGCGCCCCCTATGCCGGATCACGGCGGCGTACCAGTGCCTCCGTCCGGCGAGCTTCACCATGGCGGGGTTCAGGAGGCGCTTATTGAGGAGGCGGATCTTGTCTCTAACTCGCGTCCCTCCGTAGCGCAGGACCAGAAAGAACAGGGTGAGAACCGTCATCAATGCTACTAGCGGCAGCACCGCCAACGCAACGATGCGCCCGATCCCTCCCAACGCAGATTTGCTGTCTTGCTTCGCCTTCACGGAAAACCCCCGCTCTCGCGTTCACCGGACTACCAAAGACACTATATGAAAGTATATGGCGAACGAGAGCAAGTCTTTGCGTGATACCGGATCCATCACCAAGAGTCGACTCCCCTGCACAATTGCAGCTAACCTTGCGAGGCAGCGACCACTTGGCTCGCCGAAGCCGCCGGTGCTGTTCAGGTCCTTACCCCGCCCAGACCCTCAGCCGCCCCCGGGCTGCTATCGTCTGGGCCCCGCGTCCCAAGAGGCAGAGCCTGAGTAAACTCGCAGGAGGGACCTAGAACGATCGGTGGTCAGCCCCTCGTAGCGGTAAGGATACAAATATTGGTCAATATTGACTGGCGAAAGCGTCAGATCTGCTCATGGCAAAGCGTCGCAGCCGAGCCACAATCACGTACAGAGGCGAGAGCAGAGAGGAGTCAGCCATGCAGACACATCAACGTAACTACGGGGTCGCGGGGAGTAAGGGAGCGATGAGCGCCAAGGACGAGAGGACTTGGTCCATCCTCGCCCACCTGAGCATGTTCCTCAACCTCCTCACCGGGTTTTTGGGGCCGGTGGCGGCCCTGATCATCTACCTGGTTTACAAGGATCGCTCCCAGAGGGTAGCCTTCCACGCGCTGCAGTCGATGTGGTTCCAGATAGGGTGGCTTGTGATCCTCGCGGTCGGCTGGGCCATCAGTACGCTCCTGCTGGTCGTCTTGATCGGCTTCGTGCTGATCCCGGTTATGGCCCTAGTTTCCGTGGTGCCCTTCGTGCATGCCGGTTACGCGGCCTACAGGGTGAGCAAGGGCGAGGTGTACCGTTACCCCTTCGCCGCGGACCTAGTGGAGGGCCGCTAAGTAGGCCTTTCTGACAGGAGTGGAGGCCTTGGTTCACTGGAACCAGAGCCGTCGCCCCTCCGCGTTGCGTCCGAGCGCAGGAGTCAATGGGATCGCGACGCAGTGTAGGTCATCCGAGTTCGGGAGGTCCCATCTATAGCTGCGTACACCTATTACCCGTTAGATCTACTGCTGACAAGCCCCCGACACGAACATCGGGGGCTTTTCACTTTTGCGGGATTTGCAGGAAAGATAAAGAGCCGACAAGCGGACTCGAACCGCTGACCTGCTCCAGCTACGAGTTTGCTTGCGAACGTCCTAGCCCGTCCTGGTGCGTCCGGTTTTCCGCCTATTTATGCGGTTTCGTAGCAGCAGTAGGGCGCCTCTAAGTGGACCTCCAGAGAGGAGCTTATAGTCCACCGGTAAGGTGTTTGTGAGGGCCTCCCGCTACTGACACTACTCTAGAGATAGCCAGAGCATGGGCAGCCACCTCGCCTAAGGCATGAGGATATAAGGTATTGGGCCCTAGCTCGATGTCTGTTGCCGATGAGTGCAAAGCCATGCAGGAGAGATGCGTGCTCCGATCCCGGTCTCTAGCGTGGCAGAGGAGCATTCACGACCGCGTATATCGATCCAGCACCACAAGTTGTAGAAATCGCTCAGCAGGCGCGGATGCGCCGAGGAACGAGCTTTGTGGCTTTGAGACGACGTTATATGCAGTATCCTGAAAATAGAGTCCGAGAATTCCACTTCCAGGCACTTCGGTGAATAAGCCGCCGGGCAACACGCCAGACCCCTCTGGGTGGCATCATAGACGGTGTTGACGACCCAGTAGAGGAACGCTGATTGGCCTAGAGTTAGGAGGAAGCTCCTGTGTCGTCGGAGGCAGAAAAGAACAAGGCTCTGGTCCGCCGTTTTATGGAGGCACGCGCCAAGGCGGACCTGAACGCCATCGAAGAGATGATGGCCCCCGACTTCATCAGCCACGGCCTACTTCCCGGCCAACAGCCCGGACGCGAAGGCTTGAAGCGGTCGATCGCCGAGATTTCTGCCGCATTCTCCAACCGCAGGCGCTTCATTGAGGACCAGGTAGCAGAAGGAGACAAGGTGGTGACCCGCTACACCCTGCGTGCTACCCACGATCGAAAGGAGATCATGGGCGTAGCACCTACCGGCAGGGAGGTGAGCTACAAAGCTATCGTCATCCACCGTATATCCGGGGGTAAGATCGCCGAGGAGTGGGGTGCGGGAACGAGCATCTCAGAACTAATGGGCCAGCGTCTAGAGCAAGAGGAGCGTGAGCGCGAGCGCATCGACCAAGAGCTACAGGTAGCGCGGCGCATCCAGCATGCCTCGCTCCCTGAGGAGGTGCCTACTCTAGAGGGCTGGCAGATCACACCCTTCTACCAGCCAGCCAGGGAGGTGGGGGGAGACTTCTACGACTTCCACTTCCTCTCTGAGGGCCGACTGGGGCTCGTGGTAGGGGACGCAACGGGCAAGGGAGT
>JARDZQ010000514.1 GCA_029240775.1 Rubrobacteraceae bacterium
GCCGTCATCGCCTCCGACGTCCTGAACGAGGGCGTCGACGTCCCGGACGCCGGCGTCGCGATCATCCTGGCCGGCAGCGCCTCGAGGCGCGAGTACGTCCAGCGCCTGGGCCGTATCCTCCGGCCGAAGAGCGGCAAGCGGGCCACCCTCTACGAGCTAATCACGGCGGAGACGGGCGAGGTGCACGCCGCGAGGCGCCGCAGGGAGGCGTTGCTGTAATGCTCAGGAGCGAGCACGTGATCGCCCACCTCACCCGCGGCAGGCTCATTACCCACCGGCTCTCGAAAGAGGACCCGCGCGTCCTCGAGGTAGCGCAAGCGTTGTGCGGAGTATATGCGGAGCACGTCGGTCAGCCGCGGGCTCGGCTCGAAGCGGAGCTCGCCGCGCGCGAGGAGGAGTTGGGTCCGCGCCTCGACGCCCGCCGGGGTTTCAGGATCGTACGCGGCCTCTCGAAGCTCCTAGAGGAGCGGGTATCGTGGGACTCCCCCACTGCCGCCGACCCGTACGCCATTCGCACCCGCATCTTCGAGCTCGCCGCCGCGCTGCCCGAGCCGCCCGCTGAGGAGCCCGGCCTCCTCGAACTTCCGACGCGCGACGACGTGTTGTCCCGGGTCGCCGCCGAGACCGGGATAGAGAGTGCGGACACACTCATGTACGCCGACAGGCAGGGAGCCCAGATCCTGGAGCACTTCGAGGAGCCTCCCCCCGAAGATCTCGTCGCCCGCTACAACGTGGCGCAGGTGCAGGGCGTCCTCTACGCCGCCCGCGACCTCGTCGTTGACCTCCGGGAGGGGTCCGACGCCAGGCTCGTCTTCCACTACGTCAAGGTGCAGGGTCTGATCTACGCTATCGAGCCCATCCCTAGCGGCTACCGGCTCCGCCTCGACGGTCCGCTCTCGATCTTCGGCGCCACCCGCAAGTACGGGTTGAGGCTGGCGAAGTTCCTCCCTGGCCTCCTCCTTACCTCCCCTTGGAGCCTCTCAGCAACCGTCGAGTGGAGAGACCGAGAGGCCTACCTGGAGCTCGACTCGGAGACGAGCGGCCTCGAGAGCCACTACGCAGGACCGCGCGCCGAGCACGAGGCCGACCCCGTGCGCGAGGCCTTCGTCCGCGCCTGGGAGCGTGCGAAGGACACCGGCGGCTGGGAGCTGGAACCGGGAGCAGGCGTCCTCTCCTTCCCGGAGAGAAAGGCGGCGCTCGTGCCGGACTTTACCCTCAGGCACGCCGAGACCGGAGAGCGTGTGCACCTGGAAGTGCTCGGCTTCTGGTCCGAGCGGAACCTCGTGGAGCGAGCCTCCCTGCTGCGGGAGGCCCGCGAACAGGGACACCGCGTACTGGTGGCCGTCTCCGAGAAGCTCGGCACCTCCCCCGAAGCTCTCTCCGAGGCCATCGAGGGTGGCGTCGTGCCCTTCAAGGAACGCCTGGCGCCGAAGGCCGTGCTCGCGGCGCTGGAGACATCGGAGCCCTGACGAGGTCTTTCCAGCCTCGCACCTGATACGGTGGTCTGCGCAGGGGCGGTTTGCGAACCGCCCTTTCACAAGGCAGATCGCTTTATAATCGGGGGATGGAGCGGAGCCTGGGATCCCTCGTCGCCCTCACCGTTGGTTGCACCTTCGCAGCCGCGCTCTTCGGGTTCGGCGCGCAGGTCTACGCCTGGAAGAGCGTCTACGAGGGCGACGTCGGGCGGGAACAGCTGATCCTGCTCACCCGCCTCCTGGTCTTCCTGGCGCTCGCCCTCGTCCTGGTCTTCCGCGGCGGCTGGCGCGGGGTACTGGCGGCGCTCGCGATGGTCGTTGGGGCGACGCTCGTGGAGTGGTACCTCTTCCCCTTCGCCCACGAGTGGGCCGCCTTAAGCGATCCGGCGGGCTACGAGCGGGAGTTCGGCGAGCAGACAAGCAGACCCACCTACGGGCAGTGGGCCACCTACGATATCCTGGGCGTCGGTATCTCCGCAGCCCTCGCCCAGGGTCTGCGCCTCATGGCGCACGTCGACCCCAGGGCTCCGCGGGGCGGATGACCTCGATCTCCTCCGCTTCGTCGAAGTCTATGAGGTAGACTTCTCCGAGGGCGTTAAAGTCGTAGCGCGAGCGCGGCAAGACCCCCTCGGCCGAGTCCTCGACTTCGACCTCCGTAACGAGCTTGCCGCGGCCCTTGCACCTGCGGCAGGGAAAAGGACGCCAGGCCGAGCCGTCATCCCCACGCCCCTCGCAGTTGGGGCACTCCCTTATACCCGTGTAGCGGATGGTTATGGTCCTCATGCTCGGATATTAGCAGCGAAGGATCTCCTCCGTAGACGACGCGACGGAGCGCTGGTAGTCTGCAGCGTTTCGGTTAGGGCGACGAGGGAGGAACGTGTGGGTCCGGCGGTGTTCCTAGCGGTGTCGGCGGGGGTGGCCATCGCGTTTCAGGTCGTGGTCAACTCGGTAGGGTTGCGGGATCTCGGCCTCGGCGCGCTTATCGGTATCTCGGGGGCTACGACGGCCCTGGCCGGACTCGCCTGGGCGCTCTTCGCGCTCAAGCCCGAAGCCACGGGACGCGCCCTGCTGTGCGCGGCGGCGTCCGGGCTGCTCGGCGCCTTCATCCTGGGAAGCATCGTGCTCGCAGCCAACCGCGGAGGGCTCGCCCAGACGCTCTCGCTCGTCATCGCCTCCCAGCTCGTCTTCGGGCTAGTGATCGACCGCCTCGGCGTCTTCGGTCCCGCCGCGCAGGGGATTGGGGTCCTCAAGGTGCTCGGGATAGCCCTGATCCTGTCCGGCGGAATCCTGGTTGTCCGGGCGTAAAGAGGCAGCAGGTTTCAGGTCATTTTGCCGATGCCTGAAGCCTTCCTATCTCCAGCTGCTCAGGTACTGCACCTGCTCTTCTGTTAGCTCCTCGGGCTCGACGCCTAAAGTGGCTAGCTTGGTGCGGGCGACATAGTCGTCTATCTCGTCCGGGATGGTGTGGAGCCCGGGCGTCATCTCCGGGGCGTGATTGGCGAGGTGGTGGGCGGCGAGCGCCTGAACCGCGAAGGTGAGGTCCATGATCTCGACCGGGTGCCCGTCCGCGGCGGCGATATTGACGAGCCTGCCCCTTGCGAGCACGTGGAAGCGCCTCCCGTCCTCCA
>JARDZQ010000044.1 GCA_029240775.1 Rubrobacteraceae bacterium
GTCCCGGACAGCGCGCCTGCGCCCGAGGAGCTCATCTCCACTATAGCCCGCTACAGGGACTGGCCCGTCGGAGAACTCGCGGTCGAGACCGTAGAAGTGACGCTCCTCGACCTACGCCACGAATACCCCGAGCCCAAGGTTCTGGCGGAGATACCGCTGAAAAGCCGGGCAACAGACCTGAAATCTAGCTGACAGCTAACGCGCGCAGCACCTTCGGCGTGAGCAGCCAACGGAGTTCTCCGGTGCCTGGAGTGGGGGCCTCTTCGAAGCGGATGCAGGCCACGCCGCCTTTCTTTAGCGCGATCTCCAGCCCGTCTCCGTCGCCGGTGAGCAGGTACGCGGCGAGCTCGTGCAGGCCGGGCCTGTGGCCGACTACGGCGATGGACTGCGCTCCGGAGCAGGATAGTAGCTCGTTCGCGGCCTTCTCGGGAGGGAGCGTCGGCTCGAGCACCGGTGATGCTTCGGTAACGGGCCAGGAGTCCAGCTCGGAGAGGATCTGCGCCGTCCGCCATGCCCGCTCGTAGGGGCTGCTGAGAACGGCGTCTACCCGGGAGACGAGCCATGCCAGCCCGCGTGCGGCGAGCCTGAACTCTTCCTCGCCCTTGGGAGTGAGCGGGCGACGGCTGTCGTCGGGCCAGCGGTCGGGGTCGCGATCGAAGGCCGCGGCGTGACGGAGGAGGTAGACGTCCAAGGGCTACTATCCTCCGGCTTTCTTGTGCATGGTCTTGCGGAGCTTCTTCCAGGGCTTGCCGCCTTCGAGGACCCGGAGCGGCCTGGACTCGAGGAAGCTGGCCCGGATCTCCGCCGCCTCGCGGGCGTAGCGCTCGGCCATCGCGCCGAGCGAGAAGGCGACGCGCGGCGCCAGGTCTCCCGAGAGGCCGAGACCTCTCATCAGATCCGCCGCGACGATGAGGTCCTGGTTGTCTCCGAGGTCGTCCTGGACGGTCTTGAGCAGATCGACCATCTTATCGGCGGGCTTGCCGTAGATCCCGCGCAGCGGCTCCAGGGCGTAGCGCAAGCGCTTGCCCTTCTTCCTGAGATCGTGGAAGTCTTCGGGCGGCGAGTCCTTGGTGAGGGCCTCCACGTCCTTGCGGACCTTCTTGTAGTGGCTCCCGACGAGGTCGGGAGCGACCTCGATGATGGGTCCGGCGGGCTCCGGGCTGCGTCCGCGCCGCAGCATGCCCGAGAAGCTCGCGACGAAGCGTTCATAACGGTCCGAGTCGAGCACATTCAGCATGCGCCGCCGGGCGTCGGCCCGGCGCTCCTCGAGGGCGGCGAAGACCTCGTCTAGGACCTCTCCGTCCCTCGATGCCTCCGCTGCCAGCCGCTCCAGGTGGACATCCACGTCGCGCACATCTCCCAGTGCGCTCGCGAAGAAGCGCAGGTCTCTCTCGTAACGCTCGGCCCGCCGGGGCAAGAACTCTCTGTAGAGTTTCAGCGCGGCCCGCAGGCGGCGGGTAGCGACGCGCATGTCGTGCAGTTCCTCCGGGTCCTCGCCGAGACGGACACCGAACTCGTGAGCCAGCATCGTGGCGAAGTGGCGGCGAAGGATCGCGAAGGCGACCTCACCGGCCAACATCGAGGCATCTACCTCCGTCGGCCCGAGATCCGGCCCGACTGCCGGCTCGAGTCCGGCGGCGCAGAGCCCCGTTTCGAACTTGGAGGTCGCTGTCGGGCGCAGCTCCAGCGAGGACCGCAGCCAGCCCACGAAGCCGGCTACCTCGTCGTAAGATCCGGCGCCCTCGTCCGCGACAGGCCGCGCGTGCCCGCAAGGAGGCGGAGGCGCTCTCCGACCGGCCCGCTGGCAGCGGTCAGGGTCTTGAGGCCCCCGCTCCTCAGCGGCTCGGAGATCTCACGCCGCCTCTTGAGGCCGCCGTCTTCGGGCGGCGCGAGGGCCTTCATCGTGGCCTCGACGCCCTTGCCGTCGCGGCGGACGCGCAGGGCGTAGCCCGCGCGGTAGAAGCGCCAGTCCTCGGTGTCGTAGTAGGTGTCGGTGAGCCGCTTCGTCTCTGCTGGTACGACGGCGAGCCCGAAGGCCGAAGGCCGCTCCTCCAGCCAGCCGTCTATCGACCGGAGATCAGGGGCATCGAACTGCCACTCGATCTCCTGGTGGTCGAGCATCCGTCTTTGCATGGGCTGGTTATCACCTCGGATGGCGCGGGTGAGAGAGGCGAGCTATGGTAGCATCGGGCCTGGCGTGGGTCAATTGTTGAAAGCGTGCCCGTAGGCACATACATTCGGCGGATGATCGAGGGACGGGGGTGGTGTCCGTGTCGGAGCTAACCGTTTCGTATGGCGAGATCGTGGCGCGGCTCCTGATCACCACCGCCCTGTGCGGCGCGATCGGGTTCGAGCGCGAGACGCGCGACCAGTCGGCCGGGTTCAGGACGCACATACTTCTCGGGTTGGGGGCTGCACTGTTCACGCTCGTCTCCGCCTACGGGTTCGCGCCGTTCACCGAGGCGGCGCTGGAGAGCGGCGGCCGCGGCATACAGTTCGACCCCACGAGAATCGCAGCCCAGATAGTCACGGGAATCGGCTTCCTCGGAGCCGGGGCGATCATCCGCCAGGGCACGGACGTCAGGGGCCTCACCACGGCAGCGAGCCTGTGGGCTGCGGCGGCGATCGGGATGGCCGCCGGCGCGGGATACTACTTCGGCGCCGCGGCCACGACCGTCATAGTCGTCGCCGCACTCTACCTGCTGCGCCAGGTACGAAACGCCCTCCTCGCGCGGTTCAGGACAGAGTTCGCGGTGATGACGGTCTCCTTCCCGGACGCGGGGGGCGGCATAAGCGAGGTGACCGGCACGCTGGAGCGCCACGGCCTCGAGGTCCGAAGCCTGAGCGCCGAGCTGGAGGAGGGACGGTCCCGCTACACCATCCAGCTGCGCATCCCGCCACGGCGCGGCGTGCACGAGGCGCTGGAGGAGGTCTCCGCCCTACCCAGCGTCGGGCGGGTGAGCGTGAGTGGCTTGAGCGAGGTGGAGTAGGTTCAGGTCTCTTGCTGATGCCTAGAAGGCCTCTTCGAGCAGGCGCGCCTGGCTGTCGAGGGGCTCTTCGTCCTCCTTGGGTCCGAGCCGCTCGAAAGAGCCGTCGGGCTGGAGTTCCCAGGCGTTCGCGGTGTCGGCTAGCTGGAGTTCGAGGAGGCTCCTGACCTTGTCGCGGTGGCGTTGCTCGCGCAAAGGGAAGAGCTGCTCGACCCTGCGGTCCAGGTTCCGCTGCATCAGGTCGGCCGATCCGAGGTAGATTCTCTCTCCCTCACCCTCTCCGAAGGCGAGCGCGCGAGCGTGCTCCAGAAAGCGGCCCACCAGGGAGATGACCCGGATGTTCTCGCTGACGCCTTCGAGACCGGGCCTCAGGCAGCAGATGCCCCGGACGATGAGGTCGATCCTCACCCCGGCCTGCGAGGCTTCATAAAGCGACTCGATGATGCGGGGGTCGGTGAGCGAGTTCATCTTGCCTGTGATCCTGGCCAGCTCCCCGTTCTTTGCCTTCTCCGTCTGCTCCTCGATGAGGCGCAGGACGCCCTCGCGCATGGATTGAGGAGCCACGAGCAGTTGCTCGTACTCCTCCTGCTCGGAGTAGCCGGTCAGGTGGTTGAAGAGGTCCGAGGCGTCCTCGGCGAGGCTCGGGTCGTCGGTGAAGTACGAGAAGTCCGTATAGATGCGGGCGGTAGATGGGTTGTAGTTGCCCGTGCCCATGTGGACGTAGCGCCGGAGATACCCCTCACCAGAGCCCTCGCGGCGGACGACGAGGCAGATCTTGGCGTGCGTCTTGAGGCCCACGATCCCGTAGGCGACGTGGACGCCCCGCGACTCGAGGCGCCTGGCCCAGGTTATGTTCGGCTCCTCGTCGAAGCGGGCCTTGAGCTCGACGAGGACAGCGACCTGCGTCTGCTCGTCGCGAGCTTCGGAGAGCGCCTCGACTATCGGGGAGTTGGAGCCGACGCGGTAGAGCGTCTGCTTTATGGCCAGCACGTTGGGGTCTGAGGCGGCGGCCCGGACGAACTCCACCACGGGCGTGAAGGAGTCGAAGGGATGGTAGAGCAGGATATCCCCCTGCCGCACCGCCGAGGTGATCGAACGCGCGCTCCGGATCTCCGGCGGCACGCGCGGCGTGAACGGCACATAGAGCAGGTCCGGCCTGTCCAGGTCGGTAAGCTCCTCGAGGTCGGCGAGCCCCAGCGGCCCGGGCACCGCGTAGACGGAGCCAGCGTCTACCTCGAGGTTCCCGGCCAGCCACTCGCGCAAGACTTCCGGCATCGCCTCTGTAACGCACAGCCGCACGCTGTGCCCGAACCAGCGGCCCTCGATCTCGTCCTCTATGGCCTGAAGCAGGTCCGAGGCCTCGTCCTCCTCTATGACGAAGTCCGCGTTGCGCGTCACCTGGAAGACGTAGCTCGCCGCCACCTCCTTGCCCGGGAAGAGCTCCTCGAGATTGGCCGCTATGACCTCCTCGATCCTGACGAGCCTGACTTCCGGGCGCCCTTGGCCGTCGGGGCCCTCTTCGGGCAGGCGCATAAAGCGCTTTATCGTGTTCGGCACCTTCACGCGGGCCATCACGTTGCGGCCTTCGTCCTTTATGACGACCAGCAAATTCAAGGAGAGGTTGGAGATATGCGGGAAGGGGTGGGCCGGGTCTATGGCGAGGGGGGTCAGGATCGGGAGCACCTCCCTGGCGAACCTCTCGCGCAGACCCCTTTTCTCCGCCGCCTTGAGTTTCTCGTGCGCGACGACGCGGATGCCGGCCTCCTCGAGCGCGGGGAAGATCTCCTCGCTCAGTATGCGCCGCTGCTCGCCAAAGAAGCCCTCCGTACGGTCGTGGATGCGGGAGAGCTGCTCCTCCGGGGTCATACCGTCGGGGACGGGGTTGGGCAGATCGGAGGCGACCTGCTGCTGCAAGCCCGCGACCCGGATCATGAAGAACTCATCCAGGTTGGTCTCCGAGATGGAGACGAACCGGACCCGCTCCAGAAGCGGGTGCCGCTCCTCGCGCGCCTGCGCCAGGACCCGGTCGTTGAAGGCGAGCCACGAGAGCTCCCGGTTTATGTACAGGGATGGGTCGGAGAGGCTCGTCCTGCGCGCTGCTACGTCGGTCATGTCTCCTTCCCCTCCGCGAGCGTGAGCAGGGTTCCCTCCCTCAAGCCCCCGCGCGCCACGGTCAAGGCGTCCCTACCGAAGTGCTCCAGTATCGCGGCGAGCGTGGTTATCGCCGCCGGCATCACCCGCGCCCGCTCAGGGGCGAGCCCGTACTCGCGCGCGAGCACCGCCGAGGGACGGTCGGACACCTCGAGGGCGAGCCTCCGTAGCCGCTCCACCGTCAGGCTGTCGCGCGTGATCTTGAGCATCGCCCTCGCCGAACCCCCGACCGCCACGACCGAGACCCTCTGCGAGAGACCCCACCCGGGCATCATCTCTTTGACGTGCCCGTCGAGAGAGCGCAGCTCCTTCTTCTTCGCCGGATCGTGCTCCACGAAGCGCTCCGTGGTGCGGTTGGAGCCCAGCGGCAACGAGACCTGCATCAGCGGGCCGCTCTGCGCCTGGCCCACGATAAGCTGTGCGGAGCCCCCACCGAGGTCCACGACCAGCGCAGGACCCTCCCACGAGGCTCCGACCGCCGAGACCGCCCCCCGAAACCCGAGCTCGGCCTCCTCCTCCCCGGAGATTAGACGCACCTTCAAGCCCGTGAGCTCCCGCACCCGCTCCGTTAGCTCCGGGCCGTTCTCCGCGTCCCTTACCGCGCTGGTGGCGAGGATCACCGGCTCAGAGACGCCGTTGAGCGCGGAGATCCTGGCGAACAGGCCGATGGCGTCAGCCGCCAGCTCGAGCCGCTCCTCAGCGATGCGCCCCGACTTCTCTACCCCAGCCCCGAGCCGCGCCGAGACCTTCTCGCCCGTGACGGGCAGCACCTCTCCCCCATCTACCTCTCCGACGAGCAGGTGGATGGTGTTGGACCCCACGTCTACGACCGCGTGCCGACTCAAGCGCCGCCCCTTTTGCCATCCGTGTAACCCGGCGTGAAACCTTACACCGCTCATGATACAGCCACATCCCGTATGGTGGTATATTGCGGTTTCTTGAGAATCGTTCTCAGTTATAAGGGAGGCACCTCCGGCGCAAACCGGAGCTAGAGGATCGGAGGCCGAGATCTCCAGGAAGAAGGCCAGGAAGGGTGCAAAGGCCAACGGCGCCCTCGCGAAGCTACGGCGGCCAAAGCCGGACGCGAAGGTCAGGGACCATGACGCCCACGTGCTCGTCTGTGGGGGCGGCGACTGCAAGAAACGCGGCTCGAAAGAGTTCCGCAAGGCGCTCAAGAAGGAGCTGCGAGACAAGGGCATGCTCGGGGACGTCCGCGTGGACTC
The DNA here is from genome assembly GCA_029240775.1 of Rubrobacteraceae bacterium. Lineage (GTDB taxonomy): Bacteria > Actinomycetota > Rubrobacteria > Rubrobacterales > Rubrobacteraceae > JALYGY01. The sequence continues at coordinate 6,362 of JARDZQ010000044.1, forward strand.
CACCGGCTGCCTCGGCCTCTGCAAGCACGGCCCGAACGCCGTCGTCTACCCCGGGGGCACCTGGTACGTTGGCCTCACGCAGAGAGATGTGCCGGAGATCGTCGAGCGTCACCTCGAGGGCGGCGAGCCCGTACAGGAGCTCGCCGCCAGATTCCATCCGCGCAAGAAGAAGCGTAAGTAGACCCCGCCTGATAGGGGCGGTTCGCGAACCGCCCTACCGCGCACATCGCGCTCTAGGCGACGGTCGTCAGCTCGGCCTGGACGATCAGGCGCTCCGCGTAGTCGGGGAGCGTACAGGTCTGCAGGGTGACCACGCTCTTGCCGGCAACGGGCTGCGTAACGTGAAAGGCGGTTGGCCCGACGACCTGCGTCTTGAAGACCTGGTAGGTGTAGCGCGTGCCGTTCGCGTCGGACAGGATCACCTCGTCGCCGTTCTCGAGCTTGTCGAGGTCCCAGAAGACCAGGTAACTCTTGGTACCCGGGAAGCCCATGCGGTGGCCGGCGATGTAGGTGTTGGAGCCCTGATGCCAGGGGAAGCCCGTGCTTCTGACGTGGAGCGTCCCGTCGTGCAACGCTGATTCGTCGTTCATGGCGCCATCGTAGACGGGCACCTCCTTCACCCGCTGCATCTCGGGGACGGTGAGCTTCATCGTCGAGTTATTCGGGGGCTCGGCGCCGAAGAGCGAGCCGGCGAAAGGGTCCCCTATCAGGAACGAGTACCCGATGACGGCCAGCCCCGCGACGATGAGCAGCGGCGCGATCGCGGCTACCAGCATCCTGACCGGGCTACGCTTGGTCTGGTACTTCTTCACCGTACTCTGTCTCCCTTCTCAAACCGCGCCTTGGTTGCTGAATCGTAACCTTATCCATCAAACGTAACATACAGGTTACAAAAAGGAATTTTGTTGGTAACGCTACTCCGCAGCGTACCCGGCAGCGCGCTCCGGCTCCCGTGGCTATAATCTCCGGCTGTGAAGATAGGGGTTCCACGGGAGATAACCGAGGGCGAGGAGCGGGTCGGGCTCGTGCCCGAGACCGTGGAGAGGCTCGTCAAGGAGGGTTTCGAGGTTCTCGTCGAGGCGGGGGCGGGCCGCCACTATAACCTAGACGAGAACTACGAGGAGGCCGGGGCCACGGTGGTCCAGGACGCCGGTGGCGTCTACGGCGAGGCTGACCTCATCGTCAAGGTCGCGAAGCCCACCGACGATGAGGTCGGGATGATGCAGGAGAGCCAGATCCTCGTCTGCTTCCTCAACGGCCCCCAGCATCCCCGCCTCGTCAAGAGGCTCGCCGAGAGGGGCGTGACGGCCTTCTCCAACGAGGCCATCCCCCGCACCAGCGCCGCGCAGAGCATGGACGCTCTCAGTTCGATGGGCTCCATCGCCGGCTACAAGTGCGCCCTCATCGGGGCGAACTCTTTAGGCAAGTACGTCCCCATGCTCTCCACCGCCGCCGGCACCACCAAGGCCGCCAAAGTTCTCGTCCTTGGGGTGGCGGTCGCCGGCTTGCAGGCCATCGCGATCGTGCACCGCCTCGGGGGCGAGGTCTTCGCCTACGACATACGCCCCGAGACCAAAGAGCAGGCCGAGTCCCTTGGCGCGTCCTTCATAGACTCCGAGGACGAGAGAGAGGACGAGGGCGAAGTGGACGAGTTCGTCGAGTACGAGCCGACGGGCCTCCGCAAGCTCATGTCCTCACTAGGCTTCTACTCCTTCGCCGAGCCGCCGCGCGACGAGTACGTCGTCGAGGGTGAGGAAGAACAGGAGGACACGGAAGAAGAGGAAGTCTGGTCTGAGGAGAAGCTCGAGGAGGACCAGAGGCTCCTTCGCGAGCGCATAAAAGAGATGGACATCGTCATAACCACAGCGCTCGTCCCCGGCAGGCAGGCCCCGACCCTCGTGGACAAAGAGATGGTCGAGAGCATGAAGCCGGGTTCTATCATCGTGGACCTCGCCGCCGAGGCCGGGGGCAACTGCGAGCTCACCGAGCCGGGCGAGACCGTCGAGCACAGCCAGGTCAGGATCATCGGCCCGGTCAACCTGCCGAGCACGATGCCCATACATGCCAGCCAGCTCTACGCGCGCAACATGCACAACCTGATCTCCCACATCACGGAGGATCGGGCCGAGGAGAAAGACGAACACGACCTGCATCCAAGGCTCGACTTCGAGGACGAGATCATCGCCAGTACGTGCATCGCGCATGGAGGCGAGATCAGGGACCAAGCGACCCGCGAGGCGCTGGAAGAAGCCCCCGAAGAGAGCGAGGCCAGCTAGGGTATGCAGGAGCTTCTGGCGCAGATAGCCATCTTCGTCATCGCTGCTTTCCTCGGATTCGAGTTGATCTCGCGGGTACCCAACCTGTTGCACACCCCGCTCATGAGCGCGACCAATGCCATACACGGCATAGTGCTCGTAGGCGCGATCATCGCGCTCGCCTCGGCGAGCGACGCTTTCACCACGGTAGTTGGCCTGATCGCGGTCGTATTCGGGGCGATGAACGTGGTCGGCGGTTTCTGGGTGACGAACCGGATGCTGGGCATGTTCCGGCCCCCGGTCAAGAAGGTGAAGAAGAGGGAGAAGTAAGAGTTGCAGCTCTGGACGTTTATAGCCTACCTGGCGGCGGCGGCGCTGTTCATAGTCGGCATCCGCCGCCTGCGACGTCCCGAGACGGCGCGTTCGGGTAACACCCTGGCCGCCGTAGGAATGGTTATAGCCCTCGTGGCAACCATCTTCGTCGCCGACATAGACAGGGTGCTCGGGGCGGTCGAGATCGGGGCCGGAGTGCTCGTCGGGTCGATGATCGGGGCTGTGGCCGCCCAGAGGGTTCAGATGACGGCGATGCCGCAGATGGTCGCGGCGTTCAACGGGGTCGGGGGCGCGGCCGCGGCGCTGGTGGCGGTCTCCGAGTTCTACAGGGTGGAGGCTCTGGGGGTCGGACAGGAGACGCTCGTCTCTGCAATTACTGTGCTCCTGAGCGTGATCATAGGGACGATCAGCTTCTCGGGGAGCATCATCGCGTTCGTCAAGCTGCAAGAGCTGGCGCTCGGCGGCTCGGTTACCTTCCCGCTGCAACAGGTGGTGAACGCCCTGATTGCTCTTGCGATCCTCCTGCTCGCCGCGAACATCGTGGCCGGTGGGGCGATAGCCGAGGCCGTAGGGCTCCCCCTCTCCCCCCTTGTCTCGCTGTATGTCATCCTCGGCCTGGCGCTCCTGCTCGGCGTCCTCTTCGTCATACCCATCGGAGGAGCCGACATGCCCATCGTGATCTCGCTCCTCAACGCCTTCACGGGGCTCGCTGCCGCAGCCTCGGGCTTCGTCCTGGACAACTACGCCCTGATTATAAGCGGCACGCTGGTGGGCGCCTCGGGCACGGTCCTCACCCAGAACATGAGCAGCGCGCTGGGCCGACCTCTGGGGAAGATCATCTTCGCCGGCATCGCCGCCTCGGGGACGAGCCAGGGCGGGGGAGCGGAGGACAGGGAGGTCCACGACGCGAGCGCCGGGGAGGTCGGCGAGATCCTCGCGGACGAGGCCGAGAAGATCGTCATAGTGCCGGGCTACGGCCTCGCGGTCGCCCAGGCCCAGGGGGCGCTGCGCGAGCTGACCGAGGCGCTGGAGTCCGAAGGCAAGGAGGTCCTCTTCGGCATCCATCCTGTCGCCGGACGCATGCCAGGCCACATGAACGTACTCCTCACCGAGGTGGGCATCCCCTACGAGAAGCTCTACGACCTCGAGGAGATAAACCCCGAGTTCGAGGAGACCGACGCCGCCATTATCGTCGGCGCCAACGACGTCGTAAACCCCGCCGCCAACGACCCCGAGCAGGACAGCCCAATAAGCGGCATGCCCATCCTCAACGTCGAGGCCGCAGACAGGGTCATCTTCATAAAACGATCCCTGAGCCCAGGCTTCGCCGGCGTGGACAACCCACTCTTCTACGACACCGAGAAGACCATGATGCTCTTCTCCGACGCCAAGCAGGGCCTCCAGGACGT
>JARDZQ010000045.1 GCA_029240775.1 Rubrobacteraceae bacterium
GAGCCGACGACAGCAGCGCCTCGACGTCGCTTTCCGCAAGAGCACCCACAGAGATCAAGCTCTCCACACACCACGCACCCGCCGCTCCACCTACCACCGCTCGGGCAGAGGCGACAAAGCCGTCTAGGACCGAGTCGCAGAAGGCCGGGACGCAGAAGGCTGCGCCGGCCACGCGCACTTCCTGTGACGCGGTTGTGTACATCGGCGACTCCACATCAGAAGGCATGGTTATGCCCAGCTACCTACCCGACCCGGCTCAACGCCTGAACGCGCAGCTAGCACGCGTCGGCGCCACCACCCAATACATCGAGATCTCGGGTGCGAGGTCGACCGTCGAGACGCTCTCTGGTCAGACCAACGCCTACGACGTAGCCAGCCAGCTGGTGTCGGAGGGCTTCCGGGGGTGCTGGGTGCTCGCTCTGGGCACCAATGACACCGCCAACATCTACGCGGGCTCGCCCATCGACCGGATGACCCGTATCGAACGTATGCTGTCGGTGGTCGGCGACCAGCCGGTGCTGTGGGTAAACCTGAAGTCGTTGCTCGCGAGCGGGCCCTACTCAGAGGCCAACATGCACCTCTGGAATCGTACCCTGGTTCTGGCCTGCGCCGGGTACCCGAACATGCGGGTCTTCGACTGGGCGTCGGCTACGAAGGGCAGCTGGTTCATCTCGGACGGAACCCACTACACCTCAGCTGGCTACGCCCAGCGCGCCCGTCTGACCGCCGACGCGCTTGTGCACGCGTTCCCCGCCTCCGGAACAGAGAAGAGCCCGGGCTGCGTCGTCCACTAGCGGTCGTTTCCGGGCTGGAGACTCGCGTTCCCCTGTACGGTGCCTGAGCGTATCGCCAAGCCGTTTTCATACTTATCTCATGGCCAAGATATTAGACGATCACATCGAGATCACGCCTAGAGTTGCGGGCGGCAAGCTGCGGATCGCGGGACGCCGGATCACGGTCCAGAACATAGCGATCTGGCACGAGCGCATGGGCACGAGCGCTGACGAGATCGCAACCGAATACGACCTGACGCTGGCCGGCGTGTACGCGGCGCTGGCCTAATACGTCGATCAATCGCGCGGAGATAGACGAATCTACCCGTGAAGGAGAAGCGTTCGCGGAAGCATTGCGTGAGCAGTCTCCTTCCAATGTGAGCCGAAAGCTGGCGGCGCGAGAGCCGCGTGGTTGAACGGATCAAGCTCTACACCGACGAGCATATACCGACAGCGGTCGTATGAGGTCTGCGCGAACGCGGCGTCGATACGTTGACGGTATCGGAGGCTGACCGACTATGGAAGCGGCTCCGGGCGTAACGTCTCAGTTCTTCGTTGCTGTACTTGGCTTTGTATCCCTTACAATTACGCTATGGCTACTAAAACGCTTTACGTCTGCTCCAACTGCGGCCACGAGGAGCCGAAGTGGCTGGGGCGCTGCCCTGACTGCGGGGAGTGGAGCACGTTCGTAGAGGAGGCTCGGGAGAGCAAGAAGGTCGTGGGCTTCGCGGAGCGGGCTACGCGGCAGAAGAAGAGCGCGGGCGGCAGGACGTTCTCGCTGGACGAGGTGAGGGCAACCGAGGGCGGAAACCGGATGGACACCGGCGTCGGGGAGCTGAACCGGGTCTTGGGCGGCGGGGTCGTGCCGGGCTCGATGGTGCTCGTCGGCGGGGAGCCGGGGGTCGGGAAGAGCACGCTGCTCTTGCAGGTGATGGGACATCTGGGCGAAGGGTGCCTGATGGTCTCGGGCGAGGAGTCGCCGCGGCAGGTGGCCATAAGCGCGAGGCGGCTCGGGGTCGGAGGGGCGGGGTTCAGGGTCCTCTCAGAGACGGACGTGGATGTGATCGAGGCGACGATCCTGGAGGAGCGCCCGACTCTCGTGGTCGTTGACTCGATCCAGACGCTCTACTCCCCTGAGCTCTCTGGCGCGCCGGGCGGCGTGGGGCAGGTGCGCGAGTGCGCCGCACGCCTGATGCGCGTGGCCAAGAGCGAGGGTATAGCCGTGATGCTCGTCGGCCACGTCACCAAGGAGGGCTCTATCGCGGGGCCGCGCGTCCTCGAGCACATGGTGGACACTGTGCTCCAGTTCGAGGGAGACAGGTTTCAGAACTTCAGGATCCTTCGCGCTCTCAAGAACCGCTTCGGCTCGACGAACGAGGTCGGGGTCTTCGAGATGTCCGGGACTGGGATGGTCGAGGTCGCTGACCCGTCTGCGTTCTTCCTGTCGAAGCGGGAGGAAGAGATTCCGCCTGGGGTGGTGACGGTGTGTCTGCTGGAGGGGACGCGGCCGATGCTCGTGGAGATCGAGAGCCTCGTGGTTCCGAGCCCGCTGGCAGTGCCTCGCCGCGTGGCGAACGGGGTGGATACGGGGCGGGTGAACATGCTGTGCGCGGTGTTGAGCCGGCGGGCAGGGCTCTCGCTTGGGGATCACGACGTTTATGTGAACGTGACCGGTGGGGTGCGGGTGGAGGAGCCTGCGGCAGACCTCGGGGTGGCACTGGCTATCGCGTCGGCGTTGCGGGACAGGCCGGTTGGGAAAGGGACGGCTTGCTACGGGGAGGTGGGGCTCACGGGGGACGTGCGCTTCGTCTCCGGGGCGCCCAGGAGGAGCGCGGAACTGATCAAACTCGGCTTCGGGCGTATAATAAAGCCTGAAGGTTCGCACGATGCATCCGCGAACGCACGAAAAGACGGTTCGGTAGACGGAAAGGCAAGCGTGGTCGAGGTCAAGACGCTCGAAGAGGCCGTGGCGGTGGCTCTCCTGTGAGCCCCGGGCGCCGACACCTGCCCGAGGCTCTCGCCGACGCCCTGACCATCGTGGCGCCGGGCACGGACCTCAGGGAGGCCATAGAGAACATCATAAGAGCGCACAACGGGGCGCTCATCGTGGTCTCTCTGCCCGAGAAGCTCGAGCGGCTCGGCATCATCTCGGGGGGGATGAAGATCGGGCTCGAGTTCGCGCCGATGCGCCTCTACGAGCTGGCCAAGATGGACGGTGCGATCGTGGTCTCCCCCGACCTCTCGACGATCCACTACGCGAACGTGCAGCTCAACCCGGACCCCTCTCTGGAATCTGACGAGACGGGGATGCGGCACCTCACCGCGCACCGCACCGCGCAGCAGACGGGGGACCTGGTGATCTCCGTCTCCGAGCGCCGGATGGTCGTGAGCCTGTACCGCGGCCCCTATGGCCCGCACGTGTTGGAAGACATAGGGGTCGTGTTGTCCAAGGCGAACTCGGCTGTCGCCACGCTGGAGAAGTTCGCGCGGCGGCTGCGCGAGGAGGCGAGGGCCCTGACACTTCACGAGTACGACGGGGCGGTGACGCTGCGCGAGGTCGTGAGCGCCATAAGCACATTCGAGTACTCGGTCAGGATCGCCGAGGAGATAGAGGCGTACGTGAGGGAGCTCGGGAGCGAGGGTCGGCTGGTCGAGTTGCAGCTCGAGCAGGCCTTCCACGGCGTCCCGGAGCAGTACGACGCGCTGCTCAAAGACTACGCCGAGGAGGGCGTGGATTGCAAGAAAGTAAGGAAGCGGCTCAGGGAGCTCTCCTACGAGGAGCTCTCCGACCCTGTGCAGATAACGCAGCTTCTGGGGTACGGCTCCGTGGGCCAGACGGAGGACTTCTTCCTCAAGCCCCGGGGCTACAGGCAGCTCGTCGGGGTGCCCCGTCTGCCACGCAAGGTCGCCCAGAACCTCATAGATGAGTTCGGCTCGCTCGAGGGGCTCCTCGACGCTACGGAGCAGGAGCTCGACGAGGTCGATGGAGTAGGCCAGGCACGCGCACGCGCCATCCAGCGTGGCCTGGAGCGCCAGCGGAACCTCGAGACCTCGGGCGGAATACCCTAGGATGGCAGACGGGAACGGTATTGTGGACGGGAACGGCAGCGCGACGCAAAAGGAAAAGGTCACGTTCGTGGCGGGGGACCTCGTAGTCTACCCGAACCACGGCGCGGGTACCGTGTCGGGGGTGGAGGAGAAGACCATTCTGGGCGAGGAGCGCCGCTACTACATCGTCTACGTCCCCGACGGAGGACTGACGCTCAACATCCCCGCCGACGGCGACTCGGGTCTCAGGTCGTGCGCCGGTGAGGAGGAGGTAGAGGGGGCGCTGGAGATACTGCGCGGCGGGCCAGAAGACATGCCGGCCCACTGGAACCACCGCCTCAAGCACAACCAGGAGAAGCTCAGGAGCGGTGAGATCTCCAGCGTCGCCGAGGTCGTGCGCGACCTGAACGCCCACGGCGGCGACCGCGGTCTCTCGACCGGCGAGCGGAACCTGCTCGCCAAGGCGCGCCGCATCCTGATCTCCGAGGTGGCCCTGGGCAAGAGCCTGAAGGCCGACGAGGCCGAGGCGCTCGTGGACGACGCTCTCAGCGGGGACGGAAAGGCTTAACCATCGCGGGGTCCGGTTCGGCCGTCGCGCTCGTGCTCGCCGGGGGAACCGGCAGCCGGATGGGCCGTCCCAAGCAGTTTATACACCTCCGCGGCAGGCCCGCCCTCTACTACACTCTGAAGGCGTTCGAAGACTGCCCGCAGATCGGCAGGATCTACGCCGTCGGCGACCGTGACCGCATCAAGGAGCTGGTCTACAACGCGGGCATAGAGAAGTTCGCGGGCTGCGCCGATCCCGGCGAGGCTCGGTCTCTCTCCACGCGCAGCGGATTGCGCCTGTGCGACGAAGACCCGGAGACGGTCGTCCTGATCCACGACGGATCGCGCTGCCTCGTAACTCCCGACCTGGTGGGCCGCGTAGTGGCTGCGGCGAAAGGCGGCGTGGACGGCGTGGTCCCCGCGGTCCCGGTCTCCGACACGATCAAGGTTGCCGAGAACGGCTCGGTCTCGGCGACGCTGGACCGGGCGAAGCTCAGAGCTGTCCAGACCCCGCAGGCCTTCCGGCTGGACCTGCTGCGTGAGGTCTACGGCGCTCCAGAGGAGCGGCTGTGCGCTGCGACCGACGACGCCTCCCTCGTCGAGGACGCCGGTGGGCGCGTCGCGGTGGTCGCGGGGGAGAGGACGAACATCAAGCTCACCTCCCCGGACGATCTCGTCCTCGCCGAGGCCATCCTGGCCGCGCGCGGGGTCGACCACCACGGCGAGCGCCACGGGGTGTTCGGCTGAGCTTCAGGGTCGGCCTGGGAGTAGACGTCCACGCCTTCGCCGGGCCGGACGAGCGGCGCAGGCTCATCCTGGGCGGTGTGGAGATCCCGTTCGAAAAGGGTCTCTCCGGCCACTCCGACGCCGACGCACTCGCCCACGCCGTCACCGACGCCCTGCTCGGGGCCGCGGGTCTCGAGGACATCGGCCACTACTTCCCCGACACCGACGAGCGCTACATGGAGGCGGATTCCATCGAGTTGTTACGGAAGGTGTGCGAGCTTGTCGGAGACTCGTGGAGCGTCGCCAACGTGGACGCGGTCGTCATCTGCGAGCGGCCCAAGATCCGGGACCACAGGGACGCGATGCGCAGGAACCTCGCGGACGCCCTCGGCGTCGAGCCCTCGCGCGTGAGTGTTCGCGGCACCACCACAGAGCGCCTCGGCTTCGCTGGCCGCGGCGAGGGTATAGCCGCCCAGGCCGTCTGCCTCCTGCAGGAGCGATAGCGAGATGGGCGAGGTCCGGGCACGATTCGCCCCGAGCCCGACGGGTCGCCTCCACCCGGGCAGCGCCCGCACCGCCCTCTTCAATTACCTCTTCGCTAGACATTACGGTGGGAAGCTGGTACTCCGCATCGAGGATACGGATCTTGCACGCAGCAGCGAGGAGTTCGAGCAGGATCTCCTGGATAGCCTGAACTGGCTCGGCCTCTACTTCGACGAGGGCCCGTACCGCCAGAGCGAGCGGGGAGAACTCTACAGGCGGGTAGCAGCGCGCCTCTCGGAGAGAGGACTGACGTACGAGGCGGAAGACGACGAGGGTCGCAGGGCGCTCTACTTCAAGCTGCCGGATCGCGCAGGCACTTTCCGCGACGAGTTGCGCGGCGAGGTCCGCTTCAGCAAGGTCAAGGACTTCGTGATCATCAAGTCCGACGGCACACCTTCCTACAACTTCGCCGCCGTCGTGGACGACCTCGAGATGGGGATAACCCACGTCATCCGGGGCGAGGAGCACCTCTCGAACACCGCCCGCCAGGTGCTCCTCTACCGCGCGCTGGATGCCGACGAACCGGAGTTCATCCACCTCGGCCTGATCCTCGGCCCCGACGGCAAGAAGCTCAGCAAGCGGCACGGCGCGCAGAGCGTCGCCGAGTACCGCCGCGATGGCTACCTGCCGGAGGCCCTCGTGAACTACCTGGCGCTCCTCGGCTGGACACACCCGGAGGGCAGGGAGGAGTTCGCTAGTCTCGATGAGCTGGCGCGCGAGTGGGATCCGTCCCGCCTCGGCGCGAGCCCCGCCATCTTCGACCTCGACCGTCTCCTCTCCCTGAACGCCCGGCACATCCGGCACCTGCCCGCCGCAGAGCTCAGCCGAAGATTGAAGCCGTTTCTGGATGACCCGTTGCCTCCGGGACGGGAGCTTGAGGCGGTGGAGGCTCTTCGAGAGGCCATGCGGCTCCTCTCCGAGGCGCCGCGCTTGCTGCGGGAGCTTACCGAGCCGGTGGACCCGACGGTGTTCGCCGGGGAGCTGCCCCCTTCGAGCGACGAGGTCTTCACCCACACGATAGCGGCCCTCGAAGGACGTACGCTGGATAGCCTGGACCAGGCACGCAGCTTCGTCGGAGAGCTGCGTGGCTGGGCTAAAGCGAGGGGTATAAAGGTGCGGGATCTACTCCACCCCTTGCGGCTCGCCCTCACCGGGAGGAACAGGGGGCCGGAGATGGCGCGGCTCTTCGTGGTGCTCGGTGCGGAGGAGGCGCGGGAGAGGATAGAGCGGGCGAGAGAGGCTAGACTACGGGCATGAGCGTCTATGTAAGGGACACCTTGAGCGGTGAGCGGGTCGAGATCGGGCAGAGCGGGAGGATCGGACTCTACGTCTGCGGGCCGACGGTCTACAACCACATCCACATCGGTAACGCTCGGGCGCCTTTATTCTGGGACGTGGCGGTCAGGTATCTCAAAAGCCGGGGCTACGACGTCACCTACGTCCAGAACATCACCGACGTGGAGGACAAGATCATAGGCAAGGCCAACGAGGAGGGCGTCTCCTGGGAGGAAGTGGTGCACCGCTACACCGACTCCTTCCACGAGCGCCTTCAGATGCTCGGCGTCGGCCTCCCCGACATCGAGCCGAGGGCTACGGAGCACATACCGGAAATGATCTCGCTTATAGGAGAGCTCATAGAGAAGGGACACGCCTACGCGCCGGGTAACGGCGACGTTTACTACGCTGTCGAGACCTTCCCGGATTACGGCAGGCTCTCCCACCAGCGCCTCGAAGAGATGCGCGAGAGCGAGAAGGGCCAGACGGGATTCAAGAAGAGCCCCCTGGACTTCGCCCTCTGGAAGGCGTCGAAGCCGGGCGAGCCCTCGTGGGAGAGCCCGTGGGGGCCGGGTCGCCCGGGCTGGCACATCGAGTGCTCGGCGATGGTCGAGAAGCACCTGCCGGGTGGCGCGGACATGCACGGCGGCGGCACGGACCTGCTCTTCCCGCACCACGAGAACGAGCTCGCGCAGAGTTGCGGCGCCCACCCGGACCACACTTTCGTGCGCGCCTGGGTCCACCACGGGATGGTCAACTTCGCCGCGGACAAGATGGCCAAGTCCATCGGCAACGTCGTGGACGTCGCGGAGGCGGTAGAGCGCTACGACAGGAACGCGATCCGCATGTGGTTCCTGCAGAGCCACTACTCCCAGCCCATAGACTACTCCGAGGAGATACTCGAAGAGAAGCGCCGCTCCTACGAGCGCCTCATGCGCCTGTACCGCCAGATCTCCGGCTCTGAGGACTCTTCCGGCCTCTCCGACGAACTGACCGCCCAGCTACGCGAGCGTTTCGACGCGGCGATGCAAGACGACCTGAACACGCCCGAGGCCGTAGCCGCCATCTTCGAGGTCGCCGGCAGGGCGGGGCAGGAGGTCTCCGCCCGCCCCGAGGCCGCCGACGAGTTCTCCTCGCTTGCGGAGGCACTGCGGGAGGCCCTGACGGTCTTCGGTTTCGACCTCGCGGAGGAGCTCGCCTCCGACGTTGATGGGGTGCGCGTCCGCTACTCCGAGGAGCCAGGGGAAGATGTACTGCGCCGGGTCGCCGCAAGGGAGCTCGCTCGGCGCGGGAAGGACTGGCCGGTCGCCGACCGTTTGCGCGCCGAGCTCGGAGCCGAGGGCTGGGCGGTCGAGGACACCGCGGAAGGCCCGATCCTCACCCGCCGGTAGCCTGTGCCGGAGACCATCTACGGCGTCCGACCCGTGATCGAGGCTCTGCGAGGCGGACGCCGCAAGGTCCTCGAGGTCCTCGACGCAACGGGCAACGCACAGGTCGCACAAGCGGCGAAGGCCGCCGGCGTCCCCGTGCAGACGGTTAGCCAGCAGCGGGTCGCTGAGCTCGCCGCCGGCGCCGTCCATCAGGGGATTGTCGCGCGGGTGAGTCCGTACCCCTACGTCGAGCTGGAAGATCTCCTGTCTACCCCGGTTCCCCTAGTAGTCGTACTGGACGGCGTGACCGACCCGCACAACCTCGGGGCGGTGCTGCGCGTCGCCGACGCGGCCGGAGCGAGCGGGGTGGTGATCCCCAAAGACAGGGCCGCCGGCGTGACGACCGCCGCGGTCAAGGCGAGCGCGGGGGCGAGCGAGCACGTGCCCGTTGCGAGGGTCACCAACCTCAGGCGGGCCGTAGATCAGATGCAGAGAGCCGGCCTCTGGGTCTACGCAGCCGAGGTGGGGGGGACGCCGTACGGGGACCTGGATCTCACGGGTCCGGCCGGGCTGGTGCTCGGGAGCGAGGGACGAGGCGTGCGCAGGCTCGTGCGGGAGGGCTGCGATGGGGCGGTCTCCATCCCGATGCTCGGGGCGGTCGGGTCGTTGAACGTCTCGGTGGCGGCGGCGCTGCTTCTGTACGAGGCCAGGCGGCAGCGGGGACGATAGGGTTGGCCCCGTACCTCATCCTCGACGGCTACAACGTGATCGGGGCTCTCGACCGCTACGGGACGAGGGTGACGGGCAGCCTGGACGCCTCGCGAGAGCTACTCGTAAACGACGCCCTCAAGGCCGCGGGCTGGACGGGGCGGCGAATAATCGTGGTCTTCGACGCCCAGGGTGGCCCCGACCCCGAGAGGACGGAGATGCGGGCCGGCGGCGCGGTGCGCGTGATCTACAGCGCCCCCGGCGAGTCGGCCGACGACGTCATTGAGCGCCTGCTCGGCCATCTGGATGGCTCCGCTACGGTCTACACGGGAGACTTCGCCCTGCAGCGCACCGCGCTCGCCCGCGGCGTCTCGCGCGCCACACCCCGCGAGTTCGCCGCCCTTCTCGACGAGCTCCCCGCCACGACCCGTAGCCCCGAAGCCCCCCGCCGCTCGCGCCTCGCAGACAGGCTTTCCTCCGAGACACTGAGGAAGCTAGAGGAGATCCGGCGTCGGGCTGAGTAGTTCTCAGGGTCGGCGAGCCTGGCTGTGTCCCTACGGCTTCCAGAGTAGTAGCCCACAAACGACGCCTGCTAGAATAACTGGGGCGTGACGGTACCGAGCTGAAGTTCGGAAGCTGATGGCTGACCGCTATCTCGCCTGGGTAGCTCAGCGGCAGAGCAGCCGCCTTGTAAGCGGCAGGTCGGGGGTTCGAATCCCTTCCCAGGCTCTAGTATGGGGATCCGTTGAAAACTCGGTGGCGTTTGCTACCATATCCGGGCGTTTCGGGGCGCGGGTCCCCAGGCGTGCTTGGGGGGTGTGCCCGAGCGGCCAAAGGGAG
>JARDZQ010000515.1 GCA_029240775.1 Rubrobacteraceae bacterium
GCCGCCAGCCGTTCGGCGACTCCGGGGGCCGGATCGGCCACCGAGGCGAGAGTCGCTCGGGGTACCCGCCGGGCGAGGCTCTCCCCGTGGAAAGAGCCGATCCCTCCCGCCCCGATCAGACCGACCCGGACGGGCGGGGAGACCGACGCTCCGGCTACCGTGTTCACCGGGAGCCGTCGAGGCAAGTTTCTATGAATCTCACGCTCTTGCGTACATCATTCACCGGTCCTTCTCCTTCCTCCGGCTCGTTCTCGACCACGATGTCCTGTTCCAGCACGTACCACCTCGAATACTCTGCGCCTTCGAGCAGCTCCACCAGCCGCCCGATGTCCACGTCGCCCTCGCCCAGAGGCCGGAACGCCCCGCTCCGGGCGGCCTCTTCGAAGCCGATCTCCCTCGTCCCGAGCCGCCCGGCCACCTCCCGATCGACATCCTTGAGGTGCACGTGCTTCACGCGATCTGCGCCCTGTTCGGCGACCTCGACAGGATCGCTGCCGCCGATCACGAGGTGCCCGGTGTCTAGACACAGTCCCGTGTCACAGCCCTCAAGGAAGCGCCAAAGCTGGTCGTCGCTCTCGATCACGGTCCCGTAGTGAGAGTGCACCACGACCGTAACACCATACCGGGAAGCGACCTCCTCCGCCCTGGAGAGGTTCTCGAAGAGCTCCTTCCACGCGCGGTCGTCCAGCTCGACGATCTCCTCATAGCTCTCCGAGCCCGTGGCCGCAGCCAAGACCAGCGTGTCCGCCCCGGCGGCGGAGAAGAACTTGGCCCGACGCTCCACGAGGTTGAGTCCCTCCCGGCTGATGCCTGGCTCGTGCAACACGGCGGGGACGAACCCCCGACCAGACCTAGGCCGTGCTCGGAGAGGGCCGCGGAGACCTCGGCGGGGTCCTGTGGCAGGAAAACCTCCGGTCCCGCCTCCATCGCCTCGAGCCCGACCGCCGCCGCCTCGCGCAGCACCCGGTCGCGGTCCATCTGGTGCCCCCAGTCCGGGATCTCGATGACTCCCCAGGAGATTGGAGCGCCGGCGATGAGTCCTCTTCGATTCACCCTGCCACCTCGCTTAAACCCTGCCGGTAGAGCACGGGACGTTCCGGTGCTTGCAAGCGCTGCGGCAATCCCGAGCGCAAAGAGGCGACGCAGGCTTCGGCCGCCAACACCGACATCAATCCATCCCATGCATCAGGACCCTCCGCCCGCCCATTAATGAGCGCCTTCGTCCACTGCTCGATCTCGTTCACATAGGCAGTCTGGAATCTTGCGCGCCAGTTGCCTTCGATCGGTCGGGACAACGCCCGATCCCGGCGCACCACGACGCCGCCTGCGGGCACGGTGTGGGCGGTGCCTCGTTCGCCGACCACCTCTGCCCCGACCTCGTATCCGTAGCCAGCCGTTACGTAGACCTCGATCGTCGCGAGGCAACCCCCACTTAAGACCAGCTGGATCAGCTGCAGATCGCAGGTATTCTTGCCTAGCGCTGGCTCGGTGTTCACGCCGTGGGCATACACCTCCTCGATCTCCTGCTCGAGCAGCCACCTGGCCGAGTCCAGGTCGTGGATCGCGGAGCTGAAAACGACGAACTCCGACGTCGCGCCGGGAAGCGTCTCTGGGTTGCGGTGCCACCCCTTTAACAGCACGGGACGCCCGACGTCGCCGCGCGTGACGGCGTCCCTGACGCCGAGGTGCTGCGGGTCGTAGCGGCGCATGAAGCCAACCTTAACCAATTTCCGACCTACTCCGACCTCGGCCTCCACAACCTTGAGCGCGTCTTCCGCTGTGGTGGCGAGCGGCTTCTCGCACAGCACCGGCTTTTTGCGACGTAGGCACTCCAGGGTCAGTTCCGCGTGCGTGTAATCAGGCGAGGCTATCACGACGGCCTCCACCTTGTCATCCGCAATCATCTCGTGCGCATCCCCGAAGACACTGACGGAGCCGCACCGGGCGGCGACCTCTTCTGCCCGCGCGGGATCGGCGTCCATCACGGCAACCACCTGCACGCCAGGGTTAAGGGCGTGCAGGTTTTCCGCGTGCACGGTTCCCATGCCGCCCACTCCGACGACACCGACGGCGATTCGATCCGGATCCGACTGCAATTCGCATCACCTTTGTTATTAGTTGTCCCTTTTGCCCGCTCGAGCCCTCTAACGGAAAGCCTTAACTTGTAGCCACGAGCTCCACGCCTATCTCGTTCATCCCGGGCCCCCGATCTCCTGCTCGGCCCCCATTGGCTTATACTCCCCGAACCGGGGGGAAGGCCCTGAGGCTCGCGGACACGAAGACGTTCGCCTCGGGCGTCGTGGTTCTTACCTACGAGCCGGCAGGAAATGAAGCGCAAGGACAGACGGAGTAGAGGCGCGGCGAGTCCACTCAAGGTGACTCGGAGCCGCTAGGGGACACTGCGCTTATCGACCGCAGACGCGAGCGTATCCGAGCAGAGCAGAGCAGGTTGCGAACTTCGTAGAACTCCGTCATAACGAAGTTCGCAGGAGTAACCTTCTAGGAAGCCGTTGGATAGGATCGAGGGGGACCCGTAACAACCCGGCGGGCCTTCGACTTCAGGACCGGACCCAGCGCCACGCCTCCTCGTAGCGCGAGTCCTCAAAGCGCCTCACCTCCCCGCCGATGAACGCCTCAGCGATCTTCGAGGTCCACTCAAAGAGGTTACTGTCGCTCACGATGGCGTAGCGCTCAACGTCTTTCGCGTAGGGCGTGAGCTTGAAGTCCTCCACCCAGGCGCCGAGCTCCATACGGGGTAAACGGCGCATCCGGACGAGCACGCGTACCTTACCGTGCTCGGCTATGGCCGCCTTGAACTCCTCGGAGAGGGTCTGCACCTCCTCCTCGGTCACGTTGCCCGTAACCTCCCAACCCAGCAAGTTGCCAGAGCTCTCCTCTAGCCTTCTGATCATGGTCACCTCCCGTTTTTGGACTCACGGCACTACATCTTTCGAGGACAGGTTCAATCGTATTAGCGGAGCGTAGCAAGCGCGTGGTACGGCCGTGTGTAGTGGGCATCCTCCCCCGCTGGCTAGACTTCCGAGAACTCCCTCAATGCGAAGTTCGCAGAATTCTCCTTCCACGCACTCCGGTGAATAGGACTGAGAACGAACCTCAAACCACCCTGGCGGTGGCCTCCTTCGGGTTGAGGCCGTATCGGTTGGTGCCCGGGGTGCCGTCCAACAGGGCGAACACCAGGAGCACTATCGTTCCGATCAGCGGCACCAGAACGATCAGTATCCACCACCCCGACCGATCTATGTCGTGGAGCCTCCTTACGGTCACGGCCAGGCTCGGGATGAGGATCGCCAGGCCGTAGATCCCGCTCAGCAACCCTGCGCCCATACCGGAG
>JARDZQ010000516.1 GCA_029240775.1 Rubrobacteraceae bacterium
TAGATAAGTATATGCCTGCAACATATAAGTTCCATTTCCTAGTATAATTCTCGGCGAAGTAGCCATAGCAACCGCTTGGAACGGGGCGGCTGGTGAGTCGCGTTGGTGTGAGACGAGGAGGTTTAGGCTTTGGCGGAGGAGAGGCGGTTGGGAGCCAGCATGGACCCGGCAGAACTCTGGAGGCGATGGTTCGAGGCCGGCACCAAGGTGTGGGCTGATGTGCTGCAAGGCGCGGGCGGGAGCTACGGCGCGGACCCCTACGCCCTGTACAGGCAGTGGTACCAGGGAACCGAAGGCATGAGGCAGCAGATGATGGGCGTGGCCGCGGCGGACGGCGTGGAAAGCTCTAAGGACCCCGATCCGAGGGAGCTGTGGCGCAGGTGGTTTGACGCGTCCGTCGAGTCGTGGGAGAAGTCTGCGGAGCTCGGGGGTGAGATGCTCAGCATGACCCCGCGCTACTTCGAGATGCTCGAGCAGGCGCGCTCCAACCTGATGAGCGCGGAGAGCTTCCCCAAGGACCCGCTCGAGTTCGCCGTGCAGTGGTACAACGCCACAAGCGGCCCGTTCTCGGACTTCGTACAGGACATCATCGAGCGGGAGGAGTTCCTCGAGCGCGCCAGCCACTGGATGCAGAGCTACGCGAGCTTCTACAAGGTCTTCAGTCGCCGCTCCGAGGAGTACCTCAAGAGCCTCCAGGTCCCGGTCCGCTCGGACATAACGCGGGTCGCGGGGCTCGTCGTGGCGCTCGAGGATAAGGTGGATCGCCTGGAAGAGGCCTTCGAGGAGTTCGAGTACGGCTACGCCAAGCCAGCCACCGCAGAGGAGGTGGGCGCGCTGGAGCAGCGCCTCGACAGGGTCGAGGGCAAGCTTGATCGGCTCCTGGTCGCCCTGGAGAACGGGTCGGGGCAGAACGGCTCCCCCGATGCTACCGACGCGGCCCGGCGCAAAGCGCGCGAGCTCGGCGTGGACCTTAGTCAGGTCGAGGGAACGGGGACGGGCGGTCAGATCACGGTGGAAGACGTACGCAGGAGAGGAGGGTCCAGGTGACGGAGCAGCAGGTCGCGCCCTCGGAGTTCGAGGACTTCCTCGAGAAGTACAACAGGGGCCTGAGGATCGTCGTCGAGGGCGCTCAGGCCGAGACCGGCCAGACGCCCAAGGCGACCGTGTGGACCAAGAACAAGGCCAGACTCTACCGCTACGAGCCTGAGAAGCCCAAAAAATACCCCGTCCCCATTCCTTATCGTCTACGCCCTCATAAACCGCCCCTACGTCCTCGACCTCATCCCCAACAACAGCCTCATCGAGTACCTCGTGGGCGAGGGCTTTGACGTCTACATGCTCGACTGGGGCATCCCCGGAGACGAGGACAAAGAGCTCTCCTTCGAGCACTACGTGCTGGACTATTTGCCGCGGGCGGCCAAGAAGGTGATGAGGATCTCGGGCTCTGAGGAGTTCACGCTCTTTGGCTACTGCATGGGGGGGACGATGAGCGCGATGTACGCTTCTCTGTTTCCCGAGCACCTCAAGAACCTGGTACTTCTCACCACCCCGATTGGGTTTACCCCCGAGAGCGCCGGGACCTTCAAGCCGTTCACCAGCGGGCGGTTCCTCGACCCAGACCCCGTGATCGAAGCCTTCGGCAACGTGCCGGCCACGGACCTGCTTGGGACGGGGCGCCACTTGCCCGGCGCCGACCATCCGGAGGCCGAGACGCTTCGTCTCCCGCGCGAGGCTTTCACCGAGTCGTTCCTGGCCGCGAGCGAGTGGGTAGACGACGACGTGCCGTTCCCCGGCGAGGCTTTTAGAAGCTGGGTGATGGACTTCTACCGGCACGACAGGCTCGCGCGGGGCGAGCTCGAGCTGCGCGGGCTGCGCGTGGACCTCTCGAGCGTGCGCGTCCCCGTACTGAACGTCGCCGGTAAGGAAGACCTGGTCTGCCCTCCCCCCCAGTCCGAGGCCGCCATGGATCTCATCGGGAGCCGGGACAAGGAGTTCCTCGCGCTGGAAGCCGGCCACGTTGGCCTGATGGTCGGTCCGGTAGCAAGAAGAGAGCTCTGGCCACACCTCGCCAGCTGGCTGGGCCGGCGCTCGGCGTAGATCCCCGGCCCGCCTGTGTATCTCCGGCTACCTTCGCACGCCCCTCGCTCGGGGCAGATCGTGCTTGTGTGTACTGGCCCGCACATTCCCAGCGTCTGCGGGCGCTCCCTCGGCGGGTTGCGAACCTCGGTAATGGTCTATCATTGTGAGCCTGATGGCTCGGGTAGGAGGTGCGCGATAGACGGTCCCACAGGCGCGAAGCGGTGTACGTTAGATCCGGGACTGTCGTGCGCGTAGCGCTCTTTATCACGTGCTTCAACGACACGCTCTTCCCGGAGACGGGCCGGGCGACCGTGCGGGTTCTCGAGAGGCTGGGTCTCGAGGTCGAGTTCCCCTTGGATCAGACCTGCTGCGGCCAGATGCACTTCAATACCGGCTACCAGCGCGAGGCGATACCGCTAGTGAGGCGCTTCGTGGAGGTCTTCTCGCCCTACGAGGTAGTCGTCGCCCCATCCGGCTCGTGCGTCGGGATGGTGCGCGAGCTCTACCCTATGGCGGCGGAGCTGGCGGGAGACAGGCGCCTCGCCGAGAGAGTAGAGGAGCTGGCTCCGAAGGTCTTCGAGCTCTCGGAGTTCCTGGTGAAGAGGCTCGAGGTCACGGACGTCGGGGCCTACTACCCACACCGCGTAACCTACCACCCGACCTGTCACTCGTTGCGGATGCTCAAGGTCGGCGACGCGCCTCTCGAGCTGTTGCGGAATGTACGGGGCATGGACCTAGTCGAGCTGCCGGAGGCCAAGGAGTGCTGCGGCTTCGGGGGGACGTTCGCGGTCAAGAACGCCGACACCTCGGCGGCGATGCTCTTGGACAAGATCCGGCGCATCCTCGACACGGAGGCCGAGGTCTGCACCGCCGGCGATAACTCGTGCCTGATGCACATTGGCGGTGGCCTGAAGCGCGGGCGGGCCGGCGTCGAGACGGTCCACCTGGCCGAGATACTCGCTAGCGAGGCCACGGCGGAGGGCGAGAAGCGATGACAGCGATAAAGCCCCCCGACGCCTTCTCGCCCGGCGAGACCCCGACCTTTGAGGAGTCTGCCAAAACAAGCCTCGCCGACGCCCAGCTCAGGCGAAACGTCGGCAAGGCAACTCGGACCATCCGCGAGAAGAGAGCGCTAGCCGTCGGGGAGATGCCTGACTGGGAGGAGCTCAGGGAGGCAGGACGCGCGCTGAAGAGCCGTGTCACGCGCCACCTCGACGAGTACCTGCTGCAGCTCGAAGAGTCGGTCACGAGGGCCGGCGGCCACGTCCACTGGGCGCGCGACGCC
>JARDZQ010000517.1 GCA_029240775.1 Rubrobacteraceae bacterium
CTCACCTACGGGACGGCACGCATACTCCTCGCCGGCGACGCCGAGGCGAGGGAGGAGGAATACATGGCCGGCGGCCCGTACACTGGGCCGCTGACCCTCCTGAAGGTCACGCATCACGGCTCCAACACCTCCTCGACCCCGCTCTTCCTCAGCCGCTTCCCGCCGAAGATAGCTGTGATCCAGGTCGGAGCCGACAACCCTTACGGCCACCCCACCCCGGAGACCCTGGATCGCCTCCAGCGCGCCGGCGCCAGAGTGTTCCGCAACGACGAGCACGGTGATGTGATCGTGACGATAAAGGATGAGAACGTGGAGGTGGCCGTCACAAGGCCCGCCTTGTAGGAGACCGCAGAGGATCTGTCCGATGCTGGCTCCGACCCTCAACCCGGGCTAAAGTTTGTGTACTTGAGTACCGAGGATGTTCCTGTAGAGTTAGCTTGAGAGGACCTAGAAGGAGGACGGAAGTGGTCAGTTTCAACCGCGTCATACTAGCCGGAAACCTCACGAGAGATCCTGAACTCAGGTTCACCAACGACGGGGTACCCGTCTGCTCGTTCGGGCTCGCGGTTAACCGGGTGCGCTCCAGGAACGAGGAGGTGGACTTCTTCGACGTCAGCGCGTGGCGCGAGCTCGGGGAGACCATCGCCAACTACAAGAAAAAGGGCGATCCCATCCTCGTCGAGGGCAGGCTCCAGTACCGTACCTGGGAGGCGCAGGACGGCTCCAAGCGCAGCAAGGTAGATGTTGTGGCAGACAACGTCCAGTTCCTCGGGCGGCCCGGCGACTCCTCAGACGACAGCGGCGGCGCCCCCGCCGGAGGCGGGAACCGCGGCCGCGGCCGGGGTGGCCAGCGCGACGAGGTAGACATCAATGAAGAAGACTTCGAAGACATACCATTTGCTCACTTCAACGCCTCTGCGGGGTTTGATCTAGCACCCAGAGTGGTAAGTCCCCTCGCATCTGATGGCACGACCAGTGCTCTCTGGTTTGCCACGCGGGTGTAGACTGACGGGAAGGGCCGCACAAGGAGGTACCACAAGGAGGTACTCGTGAACGAGCGTTTGCGCAGGATGCAGGAGCTGGGGCAGGCGCCCTGGGTGGACGAGCTCTCCCGCGAGGACATACAGAGCGGCGGGCTCGAGCGGATGATAGAAGAGGGGATCGTCGGCATCACCTCCAACCCCGCCATCTTCCAGAAGGCCATAGCCGGGAGCGACCTCTACGACGAGCAGCTCGGGGAGCTCGCCAGAGAAGAGGACGACCCGAAGGAGATCTTCTGGGGCATAGCCAGGACCGACATCCGGGACGCCTGCGACATCTTCATGCCGGTCTACGAGAGGACGGGCGGCGAGGACGGATATGTCTCTTTAGAGGTCCAGCCCGACATAGCATACGACACCGACGCCACGGTAGCAGAGGCAGCGAGGCTGCACGACATCATCGACAGGCCCAACCTCTTCGTCAAGATACCGGCTACGTTGCAGGGGCTCGTGGCGATAGAGGAGATGATCTCGCGCGGCAAGTCCATCAACGTCACCCTGATCTTCTCCCTCGAGCGCTACCGCGAGGTCGTGCGCGCCTACATCCGGGGCGTAAAACGCCTTGTCGAAAACGGCGGCGACCCCTCGGGCGTGCGCTCGGTGGCGAGCTTCTTCGTCTCCAGGATAGACACCGAGGCCGATAATAAACTCGAAGAGCTCGGGGCGGACGACCTGAAGGGCGAGCTCGCGATAGCCAACGCCAGGCTGGCCTACCAGGTCTACAAACAGGTCTTCGGCGGCTCCCGGTGGCGCTCTCTCGAAGCCCGGGGCGCCAACCGCCAGCGCCTCCTGTGGGCCTCGACCTCGACCAAGAATCCCGACTACCCCGACACCATCTACGTGGACAACCTCGTAGGCCCCGAGACCGTCAACACCATGCCCAAGAAGACCATAGAAGCCGTCAAGGACCACGGCGAGATAAGGCCCACCCTCGAAGAGGGCGTCGAGGAGGCAAAACGGCTCCTCGAGCGCCTGCGCGAAGCCGGACTCGACTACGAGGACGTAACGGACACTCTGGAGCAGGAGGGCATCCAGAAGTTCGCCGACCCCTTCAACGAGCTACTCGACGAGATAAAGAACAAGGGACGCCAGCTAGTCAGCTAGTCAGCACACCTGCTACGCAGGCTTTCAGCACGCTGCCTGCGGCAGCTTTCAGCAAGGAGGTAGTGGATCTTCCAAGACATCCAACACACCGCCGAAAAGGAAACCTCGGCCCGCAACCGTTGCCTCGAACGTAGGCGGGCGAGGTCCCAGCAGACGAAAGCTGAGGCGTCAGCCGGAGCGTGCTGAGAGCGCCAGTCGAAGGCTGGCGCGTGCTGAAAGCTTGCGACGACCGAAGGGAGGAGCTACATGGACATCGGCATCTGGGGCATGGGCCGGATGGGCTTCAACATGGCGCGCCGGCTCGTTGACAAAGGCGACCACCGGGTCATCGCCGGCAACCGCTCGCCGGGCAAGGTGGACGAAGCGGTCGAAGGGGGCGCCGAGGGCGCCTACACCGTGGAGGAGTTCGTCGAGAAGATGGAGTCCCCAAGGGTATTGTGGACCATGCTCCCGGCGGGGGACGTAACCGATCAGATGATCGAGCGCTTCATAGAGTTGGGCGCCGAGGGGGACATCGTCGTGGACGGGGCTAACTCGTACTTCCGGGACTCCATAAGGCGGGCCGAGAAGGTGAGGAATGCCGGGCTCAGGTGGCTGGACGCGGGTGTCTCCGGTGGTGTCTGGGGCTACGAAGTCGGGTACTGCACCATGATCGGGGGCGATTCGGATGCCTTCGAGCACGTCGAGCCGGCCTTCAAGACGCTCGCGCCCGAGAACGGCTACGCCTACCTTGGGGACGCAGGGGCCGGGCACTTCGCCAAGATGGTCCACAACGGCGTCGAGTACGGGATGATGCAGGCCTATGCCGAGGGGTTCGAGATCCTGCAGAAGTCCCGCTACGACTATGACCTGCGCGCCATCTGCAGCCTCTGGAACCAGGGGAGCGTGGTGCGGAGCTGGCTGCTCGAGCTCGCCGAGCGGGCCTTCGAGAAGGACGCGAATCTGGACGGCATCCGGGGCTACGTCGAGGACTCCGGCGAGGGCCGGTGGACCGTGCTCGAGGCCATAGAAGAGGACG
>JARDZQ010000046.1 GCA_029240775.1 Rubrobacteraceae bacterium
CGTGGTCTTCTTCAGCAATAGCTTCTACCGGAAAGAGGTGGTGCTTCTTTCCGAAGCCCATCAACCCGCCCATAGCGACACCCACGAACTGAAAGTTCTTGTCGTCGTCTACGTAGATGTTCGCCACCTGACCGATGAGGCGGCCTCCGGAGTCGAAGACGCTCTTCTGGCGCAGTTCGCGTTGCGGGGGACGCGGGTGCTGGGTGTAGGCCAGCCACGGCTACGTTCGCCCTGGCTCCATTTGCCGCGCGATCCACGATCCTCCTTCCCTACAGCTTATTGGCGTTCCAAAACACGAGACAACGGGGGCGGCAGACTCGCGACCGCCCCCGGCTCCTCCTCCCCTCAGGCCCGCGAAGGACCGGTGCCTCCGGCGCTACGTCTGTTGAACAGGGTTCCTGCTGCCCCGGGGACGCCTATCGCGGGGAGGATCCAGCGGTCGAGACCCCACCAGCCGGCCACCCGCCAGGCCAGGACGAGCGAGATGCCCACTAGGGCCATCAGCGGGTTGGCGCCCGCGGTCCCGGCGAAAAGGAAGCTGGCGTTCATGAAGACGCCGAAGAAGGCCGCTATCCCGGTAAAGGCCCCGAGGACGAGGGCTAACCCGACCAGGGTCTCCCCGAGTATCACGAGGTAGGAGAAAAGCGCGGCGTTGGGCACTACGACGTTCTCCAGAAAGCTCGCGTACCACTGGGTAACCTGCGGGTGCTCTCCTGTGGTCTGAGCGATGGCGCCCTGGGCGTATCCGGTGACGGCCCCGCCTGCGCCCTCTCCCACCCAGCCGCCCTCGGCCCACTTGCCCCAGGCGGCTTGCAGCCACTCGTAGCCGAGCCAGAGCCTCAAGATCAACCATACCGGGGCCATCCTGGTGTCGGCGAACAAGAAGCGGGTTATGCCCGGCTCGGGGATCTCGGCCTGACCTGCCTGGGTGTTTGCGCTCAATGCTCCTCCTTCGGGCCGATTCTTGTTCTCAACGCGACGATACCCCCGCAGCGCGGGAGTGCCCTGATCCCAATTGGTCAATTGCATGAGCAAGATTGACCAAATGAGGTCCCGAATGGTTGTTGGCGCTGTTTTCCGGGACGATAATGAGCGTATAGAAGGAGGCGAGCCATGAGAGAGCACGTCCGTAGCGGCCTCGTAACGCTCCCGGAAGACCCGCCCGTCTGGGAGAGGGTCTTCACCGTCAATCCCCTGGTCGTGGTCGGGACGAAGGAGGAGGGCGGAGGCTACGACCTCGCACCCAAGCACATGGCGATACCGATGGGCTGGGAGAACTACTTCGGGTTCGTGTGCACTCCGCGCCACCGGACCTATCACAACGCCAGGCGGGAGGGCGTCTTCACCGTGAGCTACCCCCGGCCCACGCAGGTAGTCCTCGCGAGCCTGGCGGCCGCGCCGCGCGAGAGCGACGGGTCGAAGCTCGCCGCCCACGCCCTGCCGACCTTCCCTGCGAGCGAGGTCGACGGCCTCTTCATCGAGGACGCGTACCTGTTCCTGGAGTGCGCGCTCGACCGCATCGCCGACGACTTCGGGGAGAACAGCCTGATTGTGGGTCGCATCCTGGCGGCCCACGTTCGCGAGGACTACCTGCGCGCCTCGGAGAGGGACGATCAGGACCTGATCCACGGCTCGCCGCTTGTGGCCTACCTGAGCCCGGGACGTTACGCGCCCGTGGGTGAGAGCTACTCTTTCCCCTTCCCGGCCGGCTTCATGCGGTAGAGGTATGGACGCGGTGCCGGCTCATAGGGTGTCGGATTATCTCCACCGGCACCAGCCCGCGATGGTCGAGTTCCTCGAGTGCCTCGCGCTCGCCGAGTCTCCCTCGCTGCAGCCCGGGGCCCAGGACGAGGTGCTGGACATCATCTCCGGGGCGCTCGTCGAGCTGGGTTACGCGGTGCGTCGCCTACCGGGGAGCAGCGGCGGCCACCTCTACGCGCGGCCCCGCCTGCGCGAGCGCCGCGCGCCCGTGCAGCTCTTGCTCGGGCACTGCGACACCGTCTGGCCGCTCGGGACGCTCGTGGAGATGCCGGTCGAGGTCGCGGACGGCGTGATCCGGGGCCCCGGCGTCTACGACATGAAGGGTGGGCTGGCGCAGATGGTCTTCGCGCTGCGGGCTCTCGAGGACCTCGGCCTGAAGCCCCCCGTCACCCCGGTGGTCTTCGTGAACTCGGACGAGGAGGTGGGCAGCAGGGAGTCCACGCGGCACATCCGGCGCCTCGCGCGCCTCGCAGAGCGGGCGTTCGTGCTGGAGCCTTCGCTGGGACCGTCGGGCAAGCTGAAGACGGTCCGCAAGGGCGTGGGCCGCTTCTCGGTGTCGGTCGAGGGGGAGGCCGCGCACGCTGGCCTCGACCCGGAGGCGGGGGCCAGCGCCATCCTGGAGCTCTCCTACCTGATTCAGGCGCTCTTCGCCCTCAACGACCCGGAGCGCGGGACGACGGTCAACGTCGGCACCATAGACGGGGGCTTGAGCCCCAACGTCGTCGCGCCGCAGAGCAAAGCGGTGGTGGACGTGCGGGTACCCACGCGGGAGGAGGCCCGCCGCGTGGAGGAGGAGATAATGGGCCTGAAGCCGGTGACGCCGGGCGTGACGTTGCGCGTGGAGGGCGGTATGGGCCGCCTCCCCATGGAACGCACCCCCCGCAACCGGAGGCTGTGGCAGAGGGCGCGCGAGCTCGGCGGAGCGCTTGATCTGAGGCTCGAGGAAGGCGTGGCCGGCGGTGCCTCGGATGGGAACACCACCAGCCTCTTCACCGCAACCCTCGACGGGCTCGGGGCTGTCGGCGACGGCGCCCACGCCCGGCACGAGTTCGTCTACGCGGACGCGATGGTCGAGAGGTGCGCCCTGCTGGTCCTGCTGCTCATGGAACCCCCGATAGTGGATGGTGCCGCGTGAAACCAAGGTACTTCTTCAGCTCCCTGACCCGCATCTCCGACCTGCCGGAGACGCGTTTCTCCGTGCAGCCGCTGTCCCGCCGCGAGTGGGGCACGGGCAACTACGTGGTGGGCGAGGTCGTCTCGCCCCCGAGCGGGCTCTCCCGCCTGGAACTGACGACAGGGCGCATGGTCGAGGTGGTGGAGGGGGACCTGATCGTCGGTGCCTTCGGCGTGCGCTACGCGACCATGGAGGCGGTCGGAGGCTGGCAGGGTATCGGGCGCGACCGGATAATGGAGACGTTGACCGGCGCCGGGCTCTTCGGGAAGTCCACCTCGAGGTCCGTGGTACTCCCGCCGCTACCCTCGCTGCTCTACAAGGGGCACGTGGTCGTGGACGGGGAGAAGGCCGAGATGCGCGGATACGTGCCGCCCGTCCCCGAGCGGGCCTTCGAGCTGCCGGTGGTGCTGCTCGTCGGGACCTCTATGTCCGCGGGAAAGACCACCTCGGCGAAGGTTGTAGTGCGCCTGCTGAGGGAGGCTGGCCTGGAGGTCGTCGGAGCGAAGCTGACCGGGGCGGGACGCTACCGCGACATCCTCGCCATGCAGGACGCCGGGGCGGAGCACATCTTCGACTTCGTGGACGCGGGTTTGCCCTCCACGGTGATCGCCGAGAGCGAGTACCGCGGCGCTCTGCGCAACCTGCTCTCCCGTATGGCCGGGGTAGGGGCGGACGTGGTCGTGGCGGAGGTCGGCGCCTCCCCCCTGGAGCCCTACAACGGGGCGACCGCTATCGAGGAGATCGGGGAGAACGTACGCTGCACTGTGCTCTCCGCCTCCGACCCCTACGCCGTTACCGGGGTGATCGCAGCCTTCGGCAACCGCCCCGACCTGGTCACCGGGCTGGCCACGAGCACCCGGGCTGGCATCGAGCTCGTCGAGAGGCTCTCCGGCATCAGCGCGCTGAACGTTCTGGACCGGGACTCTCTGCCGCAGCTCGGGACGATCCTGAGGGAGAGGCTTGGATTCTAGATCCCTGCGTGAGGCTTCAGGGTACGGGTTTTGCCTGACGCCCGTAGCCTGAAGCCTTTGCATGGTAAGAAGCTCGAACTTTCGCATAAACACCATGCTAAGGCTACGTCGCTCAAAGCCTACGAAACTCGCTTCAATTACGGCGCTCCGGGTAGACCAGAACCGGCCCCCGGGCCGCCCGCAACACGTTCGTCGAGACCCTGCCCAGCCTCACGCGCCCGACCTCTCTCGAGCAGCCTCCGGGCGTCTCTTTCGAGGGCGTCTACCACGGGTTCGGAGAGATAGGGGGAGCGGGGTGGGGCGTCGCGGCGGGGAGACGCCAGGCGTCGACGAAGTGCAGCTCAGCGCCCTTCTCTGCGCACAGGCCGCCCTCACCGCGAGGGCCGCGTCCTCCGAGCCGTCGGTGGCCAGCAGTACCCTCTCCGGTAGCGCGCTCACCGGCTCAGACCCTCGCTCTCCTCTCGGCCCTCCGGACGGGGACGTCCTCGTCGCGGGTGGCGCTTCTCACCACCAGGACGGGGCAGTGGGCGTGGCGGACGACGGAGTCGGAGACGCTCCCCATGAGCGCGCGTCTTATGGGACCCAGGCCCCGGCTGCCGACCACGATCAGGCCAACGCCGAGCTTCTCGGCGAGGCGCAGGATCTCCACGTCGGGACGCCCGACCCTCGCGTGTGCCCCCGCCACCTCGCCCATGCTCCCAACCTTCATCACCTCCTCGTCCAGCCTCACGCGGGACTCGCGCCCGGCGAAATCGCGCATCCGCTCGTAGAACTCCGGGTCGCACACGAGGGACTCGGGGACCGAGTAGGCGCTGGGCACGGGCGCCACGTGGACGACGTGCAGCTCGGAGTCGAGCCTCTCGGAGAACTCGACTGCCATCTGCGCGGCGCGACCGGCCTCCGCCGACCCGTCGGTAGCCAGCAGTATCTTCATCGGGAACATCATCGCGTCACCCCCTGTTTCCTGGGAACTTCGCCGGCCTCCGGTCGGCCTCCCGCACGAGGTTCCGTTTCCTCATCAGACCCACTGTAGCCCGCGGCGGTCACGGCGCCCTGAGCAAATTGGACCATCGGGTTGGCAAGAATAGATCAAAAAGGCCGCATGGCGTCCGCAGCGCGCGATAGATGGTCAATTTGGATGAGCCGGAAGGTTAGAATGGATCAGGAGGGGCGGACGCCCTCGCGGTAAGCTGTTATCGGAGGCCCATGAGACGAAGGGGTGCGGATGAGTGAAGCTCCACAAGAGGAGGTCCTGACGGCCCTGGAGCGGGTGTTGGGGGACCGCGTCGTGCGATCCCCGGCCCGCGAAGGCGGGTCCCTGGCGACGGTCTCGCCCACGAGCGCGGAAGAGATCGAGCTGGTCGCGAAGACGGCGGCACGCTACTCCGTCGCGCTTCACGCCCAGGGCGCCGGGACCGGGCCCGAGACCGGCGTCGCGGCGGAGGGGAGCATACTCCTGCGCTTCGATCTGATGCGCGGCCTGAGGATGCCGGAGCGCGGGGAGCCCTGGGTGGACGCGGGGCCGGGCGCGTCCTGGCTGGAGCTGGACGATAACCTGAGTGTCAGCGGGCTGGGTCTCGCCGTCTACCCCACGAGCGCCCCGCGGGCTACAGTAGGCGGCTGGCTGGCCCAGGATGGGCTTGGGGTGGGCTCCTTCGAGTACGGGTGGTTGCACGATAACGTCCTCTCGGCCGACGTGGTGCTCCCGGGCGGCGAGCGGCTGACGGTGAAGGGGGACGAGCTGCGCTCGGTCGTGCGACCGGAGAGCGGCGAAGGCATCGTGGTCGGCGCGAGGCTCCGCACCCGGAGCGCCGACGACCTGCCTTACGCCCTGGAGTTCCCTCAGGCCGAGGAGATGGTCCGGGCCGCAGAAGATATCTTCGGCCTCCCGCTCTGGCACCTCGGTTTACTGAACGCGGAGATGGCGAAAGCCAGGAGCCTCGGCGACGGGCATCTGCTCTTCGGAGCCTATCCCAGGGAGCGGAGCTCGGAGATCGAGGACTCTCTGCGTGGGGTGGCCTCCTCCCATGGCGGACGCATCCTCTCCCCCGCCGACGCGTACCGGGCGTGGGGCGAGAGGTTCTTCCCGGTCGCCCCCTCCCACCCAACCCCCGTCGTCACCGACCGCCTGCTCGCCCCTCTCGACGGTGTCGGGGAGGCCCTGGAGAAGCTCTCGGCGAGAGCCGTACAGGGGACCGTGGCCCGGTCGAGCGAGGTGTTACTGCTGGCTCTGGACGCGAACGACGATGGGCGAACGCCCTGATCCGGGGTTCGGGAGAGCGAGACATGAACGGCACCAAGATGCTCAAGGAGATCCACGAGCAGCCCGAGGTCCTGGCGCGGGTGCTCGACGAGGGGTGGACGGAGGTGCTCGCTGCGGCCAGGACTCTGCGCGAGCGAGGCTTCCGCTTCGCCATGCTCGCGGCGCGGGGCACCTCGGACAACGCCGCGCTGTACGCCAAGTACCTCTTCGAGGTGCTCCTTGGCGTCCCGACGGCTCTGGCCTCTCCCTCGGCCTTCACCCTGTACGGGAGCGAGATGAAGCTGGACGACGTCCTGATGATAGGCATCAGCCAGTCCGGCGAGAGCAGGGACGTCCTGGAGACGGTCCGCCGCTCCGGGGAGCTGGGGGCGAGCACCCTCTCCGTGACCAACGGCGAGGCTTCTGCGATGGCGGGAGCTGCCGACCATCACCTCTTCCTGCGCGCCGGCGCCGAAGAGAGCGTCGCGGCGACCAAGACCTACACCGCATCCCTGCTCGTACTCTACCTACTCGTGGAGGCGCTCAGAGGCGAACAGACCCCGAGCGCCAGGGCGAGAGAGTTGCCGGCAGCGGCGCTGGAGGTGCTCGGGACCGGCTGGGAGGGGACAGATCGCTACCGCTACGCCGACCACCTGGTGGTCGCCTCGCGCGGCTACAACTTCGCGACCGCTAAAGAAGCGGCGCTGAAACTGATGGAGACCACCTACGTGGTCGCCGAGGCCTTCTCGGCGGCCGACCTCAGGCACGGGCCCATAGCCATGATCGGCCAGGACTTCCCCGTCATCGCGATCGTCCCTCCCGGCAGGGTACGCGAGGGGCTGGACGCACTCGTCGAGAGCCTCTGGGAGCGGGGAGCCGAGGTAGCCGTGATCTGCGACGACGGAGCGCTGGCGAGACATGCGGCGGTGAGTTTCGAGGTACCGTGCTCGTGTCCAGAGGCGCTCTCGCCCGTGCTCTACGCGATACCGCCCCAGATCCTCGCGCACGACCTGGCGCGCCTTAAGCGAATCGACCCCGACGCACCAAGGGGCCTCAGCAAGGTGACCGAGACCTGGTAAGCGAGATCCGGTGTTCTGAATCTCCAACCAGACGATCGTCTTGAGGTAGGATCTCTGGCGTGGCGAACGACAGCGCAAAGTACGGTCTACTCTTCGAGCTTGGCGTCTTCGACCTCGACGGGACCGTCCTGCGGCGCGACCTGGAGATAACGGACCGCACCCTGGCTGCCATGGACGGGCTCCGGAGCAGGGGCACCCGGCTCGTCGTGGCAACGGGGCGACGCTTCGAGGGCGCGCGCGAGCACGCCGTCAGGCTCGGCTTCGCGGATAGGGATCCCGTGATCTGCTACGGCGGCTCGATGGTGCGGCGAATGAGTGGCGAGACCCTCCTGCACCGCACGCTGCCCAGGGCTCTGGGCGTCGAGGTGCTGGAGTGGGCGGCGGAGAGGGGCCTGCATGCCCGAATCTTCGTGGACGGTCGCATCATCGCCTCCCCCGGCACCCCGGCTGCTCTCGGGCACCTGCGTCGCTACGAGGAGCCGGGGCTCTCGGTGGTGGAGAACCCTGCCGCCTGGCTGCGAGACGGCGGAGAGGAGCCGACCAAGCTCGTGATCGTTGATCATCCCGACGACGTCGAGGGCTGGCTCGAGGAGGCACGCGAGGCTTTTCGCGGCAGGCTCTTCGTGACGCGAAGTCTGCCGCACTACGTCGAGGTGGGTGGCCTGGAAGGAACTAAGTCCAGAGCCCTCGCGTATTTGTGCGAGCACTGGGGGATAGACCCGAGGCGCACCATCGCCTTCGGTGACGCGGATAACGACATAGACATGCTCCGCTTCGTCGGGCACGGGGTCGCGGTGGGGGGGATGACGGACGAGGTGCGCGAGGCCGCCGACGCCGTGGTGCCGCCGGTACACGAGGACGGCGTCGCCTTGTATCTGGAGGAGTTGCTGGGGGAGCGTCTCTAGGTGCCGGAGCTACCCGAGGTTACGGTCATCTCGGAGGACGTAGAGGCTCTGGCCGCCGGGCGCAAGGTGTTGCGCGCCGGGGTCTTCAGGCCGGACGTGACCAACGTCGAGCCCGAGGAGTTCGAGAGGAGGCTCGTCGGAAAGAAGCTGCTGGGGACGGGGAGGCGAGGCAAGATCACGCTCCTCGACTTCGGGGACGTCGTCGGGGTCATCCACCTCGTGATCTCCGGGCGCGTGCTGCGGCTCCGGGCCTGGACCGAGCCGGACAGGATCAACACCGCCGTCCTGGAGTTCGAGGGCGGGCTCGTCCTGGCCTTCACCAGGCTCTGGCTCGGCTACTTCCACCTCTACGAGCCGGGTAGGGTGGCCGAGCACCCC
>JARDZQ010000518.1 GCA_029240775.1 Rubrobacteraceae bacterium
CGGTCTTGAGCTACATATCCGAGGTGGCGGTTAACCACTACGGTTGGCTCACGGCCGACCAGATGGTGCAGGGGCTGGGGCTCGCCGAGTCCACGCCGGGGCCGCTCATCATGGTCACCGAGTACGTCGGGTTTATCGGGGCGTACAACGACCCCGGTCCCTTCGCCCCCCTGCTATACGGGACGCTGGGGGCTTTGATCACTACCTACGCGACGTTCCTGCCGTGTTTCCTGTTCATCTTCCTGCTCGCCCCTTACATAGAGCTCCTGGCCAACGACAGGAGGCTCAGGGCCGTCCTCGTGGGGGTTACCGCGGCTGTCGTTGGCGTGATCGCAAACCTCGCGGTGTTCTTCGCCACGCAGGTGCTGTTCCCCGATGGCGTCTCCTTTCAGGGGCTCGACATCTTCGCCCTGATCGTGGCCGTCGCATCGTTCGTTGTGCTGCAAAGGTTCAAGGCTCCGATCTACCTCATGGTCCCTGTCGGCGCCCTCTTGGGGATGGTATGGACGCTCCTGTAGAGGGCGAGCACAAGATAAGGTGGCTCATTTTGATCTACCATCTCCCTCGCGAGCCCTCGCGCCACAGAGTCGCCGTGTGGCGCAAACTGAAGGCTCTGGGGGCCCTCTATCTACAGGACGGGGCGGCCGCGTTGCCCGATGATGCTGTTACCAGGGAGCACCTGGAGTGGCTGCAGCTCCGCGTACGGGAGGCAGGGGGAGAGGCGACGCTCTGGGAGGCCCTGCCCAATACCGTAGCCGAGAACAGGTCCCTCGTCGAAGAGTTCCGCGCCCTGCGCGAGGCGGCGTACAGGGAGCTTATCGACAGCGCGGGCAAGCTCAAACGGAAGGCCGCGATCGGGGCTGGCGGGACGGTCCTTCTCGAAGAACTCGCAAGGATCGAACGCGATTTCCGGACCGAGCGCCGGCGCGACTACTTCAGGTCCCCGCTGCGGAAGGTGGCCGACGCGGCGATCCGCGAGGCGCGACGCGTTGTGAAGGAGGGCGCCGGGCTGGCCGTGCGGGAGGACGCAGGGTAGTGCTCTGGGCAACAAGGCGAGGATGTCACGTGGACCGGACGGCCTGCATATGGTTGATCCGTCGCCGCATAGACCCTGACGCCGAATTTCGCTTCTTCAGGGACGTCTCGGAAGCGCCGGAAGGAGCTGAGCTCTTCGACGTGGCCGGGGCCAGACTCTCCCACCGCGGGGACGCCTGTTCCTTCGAGACGATTCTCGAAGAGTACGACCTGGGGGACCCCGTACTGCGTGAGATCTCCGAGATAGTCCACGACGCCGACCTCATGGACGACAGGTACGGCCGCCCCGAGTCCGACGGACTCGACGCCGTGATCAGGGGTATGCAGCTTGCCCTCCCCGACGACGAGGCGCTCAGCCTCCACACAGACGCCATCTTCGACGGCCTGTATGCATATTTGCAGAGGGAGACGCTCTAGCGTGGCCTCTACAAAGATAGAAGTCTCGGGGCTCGGCTACGCGGTCGGCGGCGTGGAGATCCTGAAAAGCGTCGACGCGGCGATGCCAGGAGGCGAGATCACCGCCGTCGTGGGGCCATCGGGGGCTGGGAAAAGCACCTTGATGCGCGCCATCAACCGCCTCATAGAGCCGTCTTCTGGGGAGATCTACCTGGACGGGGAGCCGACGAGCGCCCTTGACCCGCTGGAACTACGGCGGCGGGTCGGAATGGTCTTTCAGATCCCCGCGCTCTTCGGGGACTCGGTCGAGGAGGCGGTCCTCTACGGTGCGCGCCTCACCGGTAAAGACGCGGACCCGGGACGACTGCTTGAAATCGTGGGGCTGGACGCCTCGCTGGCAGGGCGCGATCCGCAGGCCCTCTCCGTCGGACAGCAGCAGCGCGTCACAATGGCCCGCGCCCTCGCCCTGGAGCCAGAGGCACTCCTGCTAGACGAGCCCACGAGCGCCCTAGACGAGGCCGCGCGGCGCAGGATCGAGGAACTCGTCAGGGATCTCAACGCCTGGCTCGGACTCACGATGGTCTTCGTCAGCCACGACCTCGCCCAGGTCGAGCGTGTCGCCGACCAGGTGCTCGTACTGGCGGACGGAAGGAACGTGGGAGCGTGGGCTAAGAACGATTTCTACTCCGGCGCCGGAGAGCGGGCGCGGCAGTTCATCGCAGGGAGACTCTAGGATGGCAGATCTGCAAACGCTCGGCTCGGCGCTTCTCACCCGGTGGTCCTCAGCCTCTACGAGAGGCTCGATCTGGAGAAGGACATCGGCATCGCCGTGGTCCGCTCCTTCTTGCAGCTCGCTGCGATAGGGTACGTCATAAACTATATCTTCGGGCTGAAGAACATCGGGGCGGTCGTGCTGTTGTTGGCCGGCATGGTCCTCTTCGCCGCCTGGACCTCGGCGCGCAGGGCCTCCGACGTGCCGCAGGCCTTCCTCGTGGCTGCCGTCGCCGTTGGGGTGGCGGCTGTGTCTACTCTGGGATTGTTGCTCATGCTCAGGATCGTACCAGCCACCGCGAGGTACCTCATTCCCCTCGGCGGCATGGTCATCGGCAACTCCATGAACGCCGCCAGCCTGACGATGACCCGCATCCGCGACGACGTGGCCGAACAAAGGCCCAAGGTCGAGGCAGCCCTCGCCCTCGGGGCCACG
>JARDZQ010000047.1 GCA_029240775.1 Rubrobacteraceae bacterium
ACCCTCCACTCATACAGCTTGCTGGATGGTTCTTACGACCCTGCAGAGACCGCAAGACTGGCTCGCCGGATGAACTGCGCTACTATAATGCGCCGAGAAGGAGGGTTAGCAGATGAGGATCCTCGACGAGCGTCGGGAGGCTCTGGTAGAGCGCGAGCGGGCGCTCCTGGAGAGGTTCATAGGATTCCTGAAGGACTTCGGGGCGCCGGCCGAGGACGGCGAGCTCGTCAGGCGGGCGCACGCTGACCTCGAGGAGCTGTTCCTGCTCGTCATCGTCGGCGAGTTCAACTCGGGCAAGAGCGCCTTCATAAACGCCCTGCTCGACGCGGAATTCGCGCAGGAGGGCGTGACGCCGACGACCGACCGGATCACGGTGCTGCGCTACGGTGAGGAGCCGGTCGAGAGGGAGCGACGAGACGGGGTTCTGGAGAAGGGATACCCTAACGAGTTCCTGCGGGAGATAGCCGTCGTAGACACGCCGGGGACAAACGCAATCATCCGCCACCACGAGGAGCTCAGCCGGGGCTTCGTCCCACGCAGCGACCTGGTCCTCTTCGTGACCTCAGCCGAGCGGCCACTGACCGAGAGCGAGCGCGGCTACCTGGAGTTGATCCGGGACTGGGGCAAGAAGGTGGTGCTGGTCGTGAACAAGGCCGACCTGTTGGAGGGCAAGGTGGCGGCCGAGCAGGTCCGCTCGTTCGTCGAGAGCGGCATCCGGTCTGCTCTGGGTCTCGCGCCGCCCATCTTCCTCGTCTCGGCCCTGCTCGCGCGCAAGGCCAGAGCCGCCACGAGCCCCATCGAGCGCGACGCCCTGCTGG
This sequence comes from Rubrobacteraceae bacterium, assembly GCA_029240775.1. Classification (GTDB taxonomy): domain Bacteria; phylum Actinomycetota; class Rubrobacteria; order Rubrobacterales; family Rubrobacteraceae; genus JALYGY01. The sequence goes on from JARDZQ010000047.1 coordinate 819, forward strand.
GCGCGAGCGGCTTCACCGAGCTGGAGCGCTACGTCACCGATCTGCTGGATGAGGAGGGCCGGGTCCGGCTCAAGCTGGAGAGCCCGCTCGGGGTTGTCGAGGAGCTTGCCCGACGCTACCGGGCGGCGGTAGACGAGCGATTGGCTCTCCTTGAAGAAGACTTCAGGACCTCGGAGAACGTCGAGGCGCAGCTCGGGCTCTACGTGGAGGACATGAAGCGCGACTTCGAGGCGCGTCTCGCGGAGATCGAGAACATCATCCACTCCCTGAACGAGCGGGGCGATGCGTGGCTGGAGGAGAACATCCGACTCATGAACGTCCGGGAGCTGGTGCACCAGAAGAAGGTGCAGGAGCGCTTCAAGCGGGACGTCGTCGCCGACACCGGGGAGCTCATAGACGACCGAATAGACGAGCTCATCGACTGGATGGTAGACAGGAACCTCAAGCAGTGGCGCATGGTCGTCGAGTACGTCGAGCGCCGCCGCCAGGCGCGCTACGACGAGCGCCTGATCGGGGAGGTCGGCGACCGCTTCGAGTACAACCGCGGTCAGCTCCTTCAGTCCGTAGGCAAGAACGCCACGAACGTCGTCCAGCGCTACGACCGCGAGCGCGAGTCCGAGCAGCTCGCCGCCGCCATCCAGGGGGCGGTCGCCCAGACGGCAGCGCTGGAGGTCGGGGCCGTGGGCATCGGCGCCGTCATCGTGGCCCTCGCCACGACCCGCTTCCTCGACGTGACGGGCCTGGTCGCGGCCGCGATCATCGCTGGCTACGGGCTCTTCGTCCTCCCGAACCGGCGCCGCAGGGCGCGGCGCGAGTTCCGCGAGAAGACCGACTCTCTGCGCGAACGGCTGGGCGAGGTGATCCGGCGCCAGTTCGATACCGAGCTGAACCGCTCCGTCGAGCGGATGCGCGACGCCATCGCGCCCTACACTCGCTTCGTCCGCACGGAGCATGCCCGGATGACCGAGGCGAGCTCCACGCTCTCCGAGGTGGATGGGGAGATCGAAGCCCTCAAGGCCGAGATAGCAGCACCCGGCGTCGGACCTGGCCGTCTCTCCTAGAGCGTTCAGCTACTCAGAGCCCGCTCCAGCCTTCGGCTTTCGCTTTCAGCGCTCAGCTGTTTCTGGTCTCGCGGAGAGCGTTGGCAAATAGGTTTAACCTCTCCGCTCTAACCACCGTCGCGTTCGACCCCCGGTGTCTCGACGCCTTCCCCGAAGGGGGATCTTGCACCTGCTCCACAACCACCCGAGACACCCGCCAGCCTCGTAGAGCTGGCCGACAGGCTGACCGCACCCGCTAGGAACACGTGATGCTGCGCGCCGCCGGGCTCGGTCTGACGGTCCGGGCCGTAGATGATGCAGCCGACTGCCGCGAGGCACGAAACGTGGGCTAACCCGTCTTGCAGCCCCTGCGTAGATAGAGGCAGTTATTGCGGGAGGCACCACAGCGTTCCATCATACTGTGTAGGAGGTGCTGTCCATCGGGAGATAACACCGTGGACGAGCAAGGAGATCACATTAATAGAACGGACGCATGGGACAGCGGCGATGCCTATGAACCCTATGTGGGCCGCTGGAGCCGCCTCGTGGCACGAGAGTTTCTGGGATGGCTCGCGGTGCGATCCGGCGGCTGCTGGTTGGACGTCGGCTGCGGCACGGGAGCACTTGTCGAGACCATCCTCGCGCTGTCTGCTCCCAGAGAAGTTGTGGGCATCGATCCCTCGCAGGCGTACGTCACATCCGCACGCGATCGGGTAAACGATCCGCGGGTCAAGTTCGAGGTCGGAGACGCTCAAGCCCTACAAGCAGCCTCAGCGACCTTCGACGCGGTAGTTGCAGGGCTGGTTCTCAACTTCGTACCAGTACCTGAGAAGGCGGTATCAGAGATGGCGCGCGTGGCGCGCCGGGGCGGGGTCGTCGCCGCCTACGTCTGGGATTACGCCGAGGGTATGCAAATGATGCGCCACTTCTGGGATGCGGCAGTGGCGCTGGACCCGAGGGCCCTGGAGCTGGATGAAGGACGACGCTTCACGCTGTGCAGGCCGGAACTACTGACCGACCTCTTCCATACGGCGAGATTAAGTGAGGTCGAGGTACGTTCCATCGACGTGCCGACCGTCTTCCGCGACTTCGATGACTACTGGCTCCCTTTCCTGGGCGGCCAAGCGCCCGCGCCGGGCTACGCCATGTCGCTGAGCCAGGAGCGGCGTACGGCGCTTCGTGAGCGGATTCGAGCCGGACTGCCAACCAACTCGGAGGGGGAGCACCACCTCACCGCCCGCGCCTGGGCCGTAAGGGGCGTTCGCTAGAGACGCTCGTTTCTTCTAACTAGGTCTTCGTACCTCTGGCTCCCGGCGCGGCGGAGAGGTTAAGCGCAATCCCTCTCTGGGGTGTCAGTTCGGGAAGTACGTGAACACGCCCTCCACGCACCGGTGAGCGACGCGGCAACACTTAACCGCTAGAGCCTTGCGGCCTAGCCCTCCTGCGGCTCCTGAGTTTCACCTTCCTCACGCCGCCGGTTCAAGATGGCGCCGGCGCCGCCGATGCTAAGCACCTACCCGGCACTGCCGATCGAGAGTATCGAGCCCGCTCTCCCTATAGACAGGGTGGAGCCCGCGCTCTTCAACCTCAAGATACTCCCGACGCTCGACATGCTTCCCGCACTTCTGTGGTTCAGGAAGCTGAACAAGCACTTCGCGCTTAACACGCCCGCGAGACCCCGCCTCGCTCTTCAGCGCATGGCCGCCTCCTCGTCCTCGCCTGCATTCACTCTCCCTCGCGGGGACAGTCTAGCAGCGACCCGGACCGCCCTCGAAGGTCGCGCACGTTGTAGACTCGAGCGCCGGAAGGGACGCGAACCGTGGGAGCTTGGAGAGATGGCAGACCGCAACACGAGGGAACGGAAGCTGGTAGTCCTGATGGTGAACGACCTCGGCGCCGGCAGCGAACCGGACGCGGCAAGGATCGAAGACGAAGTGCACGCCCTCTCCGACGAAGAGCTGTGCAGGACGCTCGCCGGCAGGCTCGACCTGCCCTACCCGGTGGACGAAGGGGTGCTGGACCGCGCCCTGGCGCGGGTCGAGGAGCCCGAGGAGCTCTCGGAACGCGGCGGCTTTACCGGCGCCCCGGACATGAGCCACGACCCGCGCCCCGAAGAGCGAGAAGGCTAGCTTCCACCGCTCGGAGATGGGACTTCGTGACGTTTGGGAGACGGTCATCCTGTAGAGTGCCGTGAGGCGGTGGCGCCCGCTGGCCTGGCTCGCTGGGGCAGTGATCGTGCTGCTGAACGTCGCTGCCTTACTCACGCCCGGACCTCTGGATAGCCTCGGGAATGTGCGCAACCCGTTCGGGCTCGAGGGACAACCCTGGGTCGGCGACGCAGGTTGGGTCGTTCTTCCGTTGCTGCCCTGTACACGCTCGCCTCGGTCGTGAGCCTGGTGTTGCGTTACCGGCGATCCAGCGGAGAGGTGGTGCGCGAGCAGATCAAGTGGATAGCCTTCGCCGCTTCGTTCCTGGGGCTGGTGCATGTGGGGCTTTTGAGTGCGGGCGTGGTCGCCTGGCTCATCTCCGCAACGGAGACCCTGGGCGAACAGTCATTGTGGGGCGCTCTCATGGAGAACGTGACGGCGCTTAGCTTCACTGGAGTTCCTGTGAGACTCTCGAAGCCTTCTCGGCCACGCTCCGAAACGATACGGACCTGGGCGCGCTGAGCAGCGAAGTGGTTGTGGTGGTCAGGGAGACTATGCAGCCGGAGCTCGCCTCATTGAGGTTGCGCCTCCACCCCGGCAAGCAGCAGCCGGTCTCTTAGTGGCCGGCCTCTCTCAAGCGCCGCTCCAGCTCAGCGACGCGCGCCTCAAGTTCGGCTATGCGCTCGTTCTTCTCCCGGCACTTCTGCCGCCACCGGTTCCTGATCCTCTTCTCGAACACGATCGAGCTCTTGAGGACACGCCGGTACTCGGTCTTGATCCGGGCTCGCTCCGCCTCGATACCCCGCTCCATAACCCGCCAGTCTAACTTACCCCGAGAACGCGAAAGAGCCGGGGCAGCGCCCCGGCTCAACCCACGGACGGCTCCGCGACCTCAGCTCGCGGAGCCCTCAGCGGAGCCCTCGACCTGGATGCGCTTGGGCTCCCGTACAGCCGCAGCGCCAGCGACCCTCACCTCGAGCACGCCGTCCAGATAGCGGGCACTGATGTTGCTCTCGTCCGTGCCCTCAGGCAAAGACATGCTCCTCCGGAACGACCCGTAGCGGCGCTCCCTGATGTAGTAGCCGGCGCCCTCCTTCTGCTCCTCGGCCTGCCGCACGCCGCTGATCGTCAGAACCCCGTTCTGGAACGTGATGTCCACGTCCTCCTGCTTGACTCCAGGCAGCTCGGCCCGAACCACGATGTCGCCATCCTCCTGGAGCACGTCGAGCGCCGGGGCCCATTGCGTGGGCGCCTCACCCTGCTGCCGCCGCCCAGTGCGCGCCAGCGAACCGAATACCTCGTCGAACATACGGTTCATCTCGCTCTGCATGTCGTAGAAACCACGGAACGGTGTCAAGGCCATCTCTCACACCTCCTTCTCCTCGCGGCCCCGCCACGGGGCCTACCTCTTCTTGCATCTACATTATACCGCTTTACTACAGCTTGTAAACAATTTTGGGGCAATTTTTTTGTATTTACTACAGCTTTTACGCAATCTGTGGTAGAGTAGGGGCATGGTAGAGGCGGGATCTAGCACGGAGAGAAGGGGTGTCGGGGCGAAGCTTGCGGCCCTCCGCGAGCGGCGGATGTGGACGCAGGCGCGGCTGGCTGCGGAGGCTGGGGTAAGCCCGACGACGGTTTCGGGGATCGAGAGCGGCAGGATCTCGCGTCCCCACTTCGGCACGCTGCGCAAGCTGGCTGCAGCGCTCGGGGTGGAGCACGGACGGCTTCTGTCCGGGTCGGACTCCCACGCGGCCTCTCCCCTCTCCCTCGACTGGGCGATGTCTTCGGGTGAGGACGAGTTCGAGCGGGAGTTGGAGGGCGCCTCGATAGAGGGGCTGAGCTCGCTATCCCAGGAGCTCGGCGAGGAGCAGAACCGTTTACGGCGGATGTATGGGGAGGCGCGCGGGAGCGAGCAGCGGCGGCTCATAAAGACCATGATCCGGAGGGTAGCCGCCAACTCCGGCTCTGTGGAGGCCTCCATCACTGCTCACGAAGGCAACCGCGGTTCGGATAGCCGCTAACCGCCTCTCGCGGTGTTACCGTTTCGTTAACGAACGTTTGCCCCAACGTTACCTGCGGAAGGCGCTCGCCAGGTATGGTCTGCTGCAACCGGCGCCCACTCCACTGCCTTTCCCCTTCCTATTACCCCTATAGTGGGCGCCGGGGCGTGCCCAGGGAGCTCTCAGCCTGGTGTGGAGTGGTTCTTGCCCGGAACCAGGTCGGAGAGACGGGCTGAAGGGCTGATGACGTCCGGGTCGGTCACCACGTCCACGAGGGCGACGGCGTCGGAGGCGAGTGCCTCGGCGAGTGTAGGCTCGAGGTCTTCGGGGTCGCGCACGGAGTAGCCGGCGGCGCCCAGGCTCCGGGCGTAGCCGGCCAGGTCCACCTCTCCGATCTCGACGCCTGCGGTGCGTCCCACCTCCCGCGCCTGGTGCATCGCGATCGTGCCGTGCATCCCGTTTCGGAAGACGACGACGAGGATGGAGGTCCCGTAGCGCACCGCCGTCTCGAGCTCCTGGCCGGTCATGAAGAACCCGCCGTCGCCGCAACACGCGACGACAGGACGCTCGGGGGCGGCCAGCTTCGCCGCGACTGCGGACGGCACTCCGTAGCCCATTGCCCCGTTAGCCGGTGCCAGCTGCGTGCGGGGGTGGTTGTAGCGCCAGTAACGGTGTAGAAAGGCCGAGAAGTTGCCCGCGTCGTTCGTCATGATCGAGTCCTCGGGCACGACCTCGCGCAAAGCGGCGATGACCTGGGAGGGGTCGATCCCACCCTCCGACCGGGAGGCGGGGACCGTGCTCGAGTCGAGGAAGGCGCGGTGAGCCTCCGTCCAGTCCCGCGCTGGCCCCCGGGATGGAGCCCGCGCGACGAGAGCGGAGAGCGCGGCCCGAGCGTCGGCGACGACGCGGTGTCCGGCGGGGACAGTGGCGGCCAGCTCTGCAGGGTCCGGGTCCACGCAGATCACCGCCTGGTCCGGGCGGGGGAGTACGTAGCTCTGGGTGGTTACCTCGTCGAGGCGGGACCCTACGACGAAGATCAGGTCCGCCGCCTCCAGCGCCCGCAAGGTCTCGGGCGGCGTGCCCAGGGTCAGGTGCCCCAGGTAAAGTGGGTGCTCGTTGGGGAAGACGTCCTGTCTACGGAACGCCGCGTAGACCCCGATGTCGTACGTTTCGGCGAAGGAGATCAACTCCTGCCGGGCATCGCCGGCCCCTGCGCCGGCTATCACCACGGGGGTGCGGGCCTCGCTCAGGCGGCGGGCGAGGGCCCTGGTCTCTGCGCCACCCGGCGCGGGTCGGGGTGGGTCCTCCGCGGGTGCTTGAGGCGGCGCGTGGACCTCTTCGCCTAGCAGGTCCGCGGGCACGGCGAGCATCACCGGGCCCGGTCGGCCGGAGGTGGCGATGCGCAGGCCCTTATCTACGAACTCGGCCAGGCGGTCGGCGCGATGGACCGTCGCCGACCACTTGGTGATCGGAGCGAAGAAGGACGCGAGGTCCACCTCCTGGAAGGCCTCTCTCCCGAGGAACTCCGTCTCGACCTGCCCAAGCAAGACGACCATCGGGGTCGAGTCCTGCCGCGCCGTATGCACCCCGATGGCAAGGTTAGAGGCGCCGACACCGCGGGTAGCCATCGCCACCGCAGGCACCCCGGTCAGCTTCGCGTCGGCCTCCGCCATAAAAGAGGCGCCCGACTCGTGCCTGGTCGAGACGAGCGAGAGATCGGAATCCTGTTCGACGGCGTCGAGGATCTCGAGGAAGCTCTCGCCGGGTACGGTGTAGAAACGCCGGACGCCCGGGCCAGCGTCTGCACGGCGACGGCACCCGCTGCCTGCGTGGAATCGGTCATTCTGTGTGCAACTCCCCTGTCGGATTGCGGGATCTTCGCCGTTACATCCTACACGCCACTCACCCTGACGGCTTATAGTGTGCCGGGGCTCGCGAGAAAGGAGACAGATGGCACAGGTGACGGTTGTGGGGTGCGGTGTGATCGGGCTGACGGCCGCCGTCCGCATGCGCGAGGCTGGCCTGGACGTCGGGATCTTGACGGCGGCCCTGCCGCTGCAGACCACCTCGAGCGTGGCCGCAGCGCTCTGGTTGCCGTACAAAGCCTACCCGGAAGACCGTGTGCTCGCCTGGGGGCGCGAGACCTTCGAGGTCTTCGAAGAGCTCTCCCGCTTCCCCGAGAGCGGCGTGCGCATGCGCGAGGGAGTCGAGATCTGGCGCCAGAAGGTCCCCGACCCGTGGTGGACGTGCGCGGTGCCAGACGTCCGCCGGTGCGAGCAGGATGAGCTACCGCCCGGCTACACCGACGGCCACGTCTTCACCGTGCCGGTGATCGAGATGCCCGTCTACCTTGGGTACCTTCTGGACCGCTTCATCGGGTCCGGCGGACGCGTCGAGCACAGCGTCGTGTCTTCATTGGATGAGATAGAAGAGGGACGCGTGGTCGTCAACTGCGCGGG
>JARDZQ010000048.1 GCA_029240775.1 Rubrobacteraceae bacterium
TTTAAGACGACAACGATTCGAGCGCGAGAGCGGTCAGCAGCGCGGATCCGAGCGGCAGTATCTCCTCGTCGAAGGCGAAGGTGGGCGTGTGGAGGCCCGAGACGTCCTCTCCGACGCCGAGCCAGATGAAGGCGCCTGGGATCTTCTCCAGGAAGTAGGCGAAGTCCTCGGCTCCCATCGAGGGGTTCGTAAGCTCTATGGCGTTATCCTCGCCGAGTAGGTCACCGGCCACGCCCAGGGCGCGCCACGCCGCGTACTCGTCGTTCACCGTCACGGGGTAGGAGAACTCGTAGTCGAACTGTACGTCGCCGCGCATGCCCTGCGCGATGCCGCGGGCGAGATGCTCTATACGCTCGGGCATCCTCCGTCTCAGGTCCTCGTTCAGGGTGCGGACCGTCCCGCCGAGGCGCGCGGTCTCCGGGATGATGTTGTAGGCGGTTCCGGCCCCGATCTCCCCGACCGTCAGCACTGCGGGCTCGACAGGATCGACCTCCCTCGAGACCACGGTCTGGAGCGCCGTCACGATCTGGGCCGCCATGGCGATGGCGTCAGCCGTAAGGTGCGGCATAGCGCCGTGCCCACCAGCGCCCTTGACCGTCATCTCGAAGGCGTCGGCGGCGGCCATGATGGGTCCGGCCTTGGTCGCCGCCCTCCCGAAAGGCAGCCCGGGCCAGAGGTGCAGCGCGAAGATGGAATCCACGTCGTCTGCGACCCCCGCATCGACCATGACCTTGCCGCCGCCCTCACCCTCCTCGGCCGGCTGGAAGAAGAACCTGACCGTCCCGTTTAGTCTGTGACGCATCCCCGAGAGGGCGTGGGCGGCGCCCACCAGCATGCTCGTGTGACCGTCGTGGCCGCAGGCGTGCATCTTGCCGTCGGTCTCCGAGGCGAAGGGCAGTCCCGTCTCCTCGTGGATGGGCAGCGCGTCCATGTCCGCCCTGAGGCCCACCGTCGGCCCTTCCCCCTCGCCCTCGAGGGTGGCGACAACGCCGTTCTCAGCTACGCCGGTCTGTATCTCGAGGGGGAGGCCGTCCAGCGCGGCGAGCACCTTAGCTGCCGTCTTCTCCGTGTCGAAGCCGAGCTCTGGCTCCCTGTGGATCTCCCTTCTCAGGGCGACGATCTTCTCGCCGAAGCCCTCGCGCACCTCTCTCTCGAGACCGTCGAACCTCTGGACCACGCTCATCTCTCGCTCCCTTCCACGCGGTTCTCTCAGTCTACAGCGTTTGCCGAGGAGCGCAGGCTCGCACCGCTCACACCCCCGGCGACCAGATCGTCGGCTCCGGCGGCAGGCGGCCAGGGTCGAAGCGCGAGAGCAGGTCGGCGAGCGTCCGCTTCTCCCCACGCCCGGCCAGGCCGAGCGAGCGCGCCATCCACGCGAGGACCTCTTGCGGGCACTCGCCAAGAGCGCCCCTGTCGGCGAGCGTCACCGCGCCGTGGCGCTTGGCCAGGCGCCGCCCGTCGGGTCCCAGAACGAGCGGGACGTGGGCGTAGCGGGGCTCGGGCAGCCCGAGCAGGCGTTGGAGCAGGATCTGGCGCGGCGTAGAGTCCAGGAGGTCGGCCCCCCGAACCACCTCGCCCACACCTTGTGCCGCGTCGTCCGCCACGACGGCGAGCTGGTAGGCCGGAGCGCCGTCGTTGCGCCTCACGACGAAATCGTCCACATGCCCCTGGCAATCTCCGAGCAGGCGGTCCTCAAAGCCTACGCGGATGTTCTCCGCCCGCAGCCGCAGGGCGGGCGGACGTCTCGAGGCTTCCTTTTCGGTCCGCTCCTTCGCGCTCAGTTCGCGGCAGGTTCCAGGGTACCGGTCCGAGGCGGAGATCCCGTGCGGCGCCAAGACCGCGGCCCGGATCTCCGCCCGCGTGCAGTAGCAGGGGTACAGAAGACCGGCCTCACCGAGCCCTTCTAGGGTCTGCTCGTACAACGCCATCCGCTCGGACTGGCGCACGACGGGTCCCTCCCAGTCGAGCCCTATGGCTCGCAGTTCCGCGAGCTGGGCCTCCTCCATCCCCGGCCGGACGCGCGACCGGTCGAGGTCCTCGACTCGCACCAGGAAGCGGGCACCCGCCGAACGGGCGAAGAGCCAGGCCAGGAGGGCGGTGCGCAGGTTGCCAACGTGCAGCGGTCCCGTGGGGCTCGGAGCGAAGCGCCCGTCGGAACCCGAGAACTGCGTAGCTGCTTCTCGAGACGCTCCCAAAGCCATTCTATGTTATCCCGGCTGCACCGGTCCTTCGCCCGCACCTCGACGAATGCGCTCGAACTCCGAGTCGAGGCTGGCCCAGAGGTCGTCCTCGCTTATGCTCAGAGCCACCGCGTCACGCACCAACACCCGCGACCGCTCGAAGATCTCCTCGACCCGCCGCTCACGCGCGACCTCCTCCACGCCCTCGGTCACCACCGTCCCGACACCCGGACGGCTCTCGACCAGCCCTACACGCTGCAGCTCGCTGTACGCCTTGACGATAGTGTTCGGCGCTACCGAGAGCTCACTTGCCAGCCGCCGCACCGTCGGCAACCGCTCCCTCGACCTCAAGCTTCCGGCCTCGATCGCGCGCCGCACCTGGTCCGCGATCTGGACGTAGATCGGGACCCCGCTGTGCACGTCAATATCGATCCAGACGGCTGCCACCCTCACCTCTCTTGTGTTATTGTCGCATATTTATAACACGATAGTGTAGGAGATCTATGAGTCGGAGCTTCTGGCTGAGAAGCTGAGAGCCGCCTGGCGAAGCCAGCGTGCTGACCGGCGCGGTTCGGGGAAGGTGACCTTTCCGAGACGCTATGGAAGCCAGAGGCGGGGTGGGGACTCGTCGGGGAGGGAGGTAAGGACGACCTTCTTCACACCTAAGCGCCAGAGTTCGCGGGTTATGACGGAGGCATCAGCCATGGTCTTTCCGGGATGGACGCCGGTGATGAGGGCTGCGGTGCGTGCTCCTTCCGGGGTGTTACCGAGCGAGCCCTCGGCGAGGGCGCGGGCGAAAGCGCGGGCGGTAATGCTCTGGCCGGCACCGATCCCGGTCAGCTTTGAGAAGAGTTCCGGGCGGTGGACGTTCTCTTCCGTGACTGGGGCTCCGAAGGCGCGGATGTTGCCGACTGCGACGACGAGGGTCGCTGCGTCGGGCAGGACGGGCTCGTGGTCGGCTGTGCCTTTGATCGGGCGCCGGCGCGACCCGTCTGCCTCGATGAGGACGACGTCGGCGAGCGGGGCGAGGGAGGTGATGGAGCCGGGCTCTACGCCACCGACGCGGTTCTTCGAGAGCAGCCCGCTACCGACCACTACCCCCGAAGCCCCGTCGGAGAGGGTCTGCTCGACCTTCGTGCGCAGCTGGCCGGTGTCCTCCGAGGTGACGAGCGTGCCGAGCTTCTCGGCCTCGCTCACGAGCATCTTCGTCGTGGGGGCGGTGAGGAAGGTCATGCCCGCCTCGGCGAGCTCGCCCGCTATGGACAGGATGGCACTCGACTTGCCTCCCGCGCCCACGAAAGCGACTACGTCCCCGGAGGCGATGCCGAGGGCCAGGTACAATCTCAAAATCGCTCCTTCCCCACCAGAATCTTGTGCACCTCCATCCATGTTACATCACAGAAGAGATCCGCGTGCTTTATGCTATGTTGGCTACTAGAAGGTGGAAGCGGGATTACGCGGGGCGGGGCGAGGGTAACTAAGACGAGAGCACCGGGCATTTAGATTGGGCCGAAAGGAGCGTGAGGTATGGAAGGGCGAGAGCGGGTCGCGGAGTTCGGCAGAGAGCTCAGGGAGGGACCCGAGCCCTCCGACCGGAGCGTCAAGGAGATAATAGATGCCCTCAAGCCCCAGCTTCAGGAGCTGGTCGACAAGCAGGTCGAGTTGGCGCGGACAGAACTCGTGCCGGTGGGTAGGCAGGCTGGCATCGCCACGGGGCTTCTCGTCACCGGCGCCGTGTTCCTGCTCGTCTTCCTAATCCTCATCTCTATAACCGCGGTATACGTGCTCAACCTGTTTCTGTCTCTATGGCTCTCGGCGCTCATCGTCACTGGCGTACTGCTTTTGATCGGGGTTATACTGGCTGCGTCTGGCGCCAACATACTCCGGAGGTTGGACCCTGTGCCGCACCGGACGATAAGCACACTCCAGCAGAACATAAACTGGTTGAAGGGGCAGTTCAGGTCGTGAGCGAGATACCGGAGCGCATAGAGCGGGAGATGTTCGAGATCCGGAGCCGCATGGCTCCGGACGTGCAGGACCTCCGACAGCACGTTAATCCGAAGGTCGTGAGCAAGCAGGTCAGCACGAAGATCAGGGACCGCATCAGGGGGACCGTGACCCGCGCGGGCCGAAGCCTCCTGGACTCTGCCAGGCGCCAGGCCAACGCGTTCGGAGAAGTCCGCAGGAAGGGCGACCCCTCCGCCCTAACCGACGCCGTCAAGAGCGACCCGCGGCCCCTGATCCTGCTCGCCATCGCCCTGGCCGCAACGCTCATGGCGGCGCGCAAGATCTCCAACGGGCGCGAAGGGTAGAGGGAGCCCCGGTCTCCGGAGCGGGTCCCTTGACCCACGTCCACTTCCAGCCCGTGGGCGGCGCGGCTGGCGACATGATCCTCGCGAGCCTCGTCGCGGCAGGGGCGCCGCTGCACGAGCTCACGGCCTCTTTACGCGTTCTGAACGTCGCCTTCGACCTCACGACCGAGCTGGTCGAGATAAGCGGCGTCGGCGCGCTCCGGGCGACGGTTGCCCACCCGGAGCAGCATGCCCACCGCACCTTCGAGGACATCCGTGAGCTGGTAGGAGGAGCTGGTCTCCCCGACCGGGTCTCGGCGCGGGCGCTCGAGGCCTTCCGGCGCCTGGCGGTCGCCGAGGGGACGGTTCACGGCCAGGACCCCCGGGAGGTGACCTTCCACGAGGTCGGCGCGGTGGACTCGATCGTGGATGTGGTCGGAAGCTGTGTGGCGCTCGAGTTGCTCGGCGTGGAGTCGGTCAGTTGCGGCCCCCTGCCGCTGGGCAGCGGCGTCGTCGGGTCCGCCCACGGCCTTCTCCCCTCCCCCGGTCCGGCGACGCTCGAGGTCCTCAGAGGCTCTCGGGTGCGCTGGGTGGAGGAGCCGAACGAGACGACCACCCCGACCGGCGCGGCGCTCATGAGCGCGCTCACCGGCGGCACGTTCTCGGATGCGGCGCCGCCTATGGAGCTGCGCGGGGTGGGCTACGGGGCCGGACGGGCGCGTCTGCAGAACGCTCCGAACCTGCTGCGTGCGGTGGTCGGGGAGCTGGAGGGTGATGCGGGGGGGATCCAGCTCCTCGAGGCGAACGTGGATGACGCGCCGGGGGAGCTCCTCGGGGCGGCGGTGGAGCGCCTTCTCGCCGCCGGAGCCCTCGACGCCTGGCTCGAGCCCATAGTCATGAAACGCGGCCGCGGCGCCTACAAGGTCTGCGCCCTCGTCTCTTCCGCCGACCGAGAGCGCCTCGCCCGGCTCCTCATGCGAGAGACGGGCTCTCTAGGCGTGCGCCACCTGGCCGTGGGCCGCACCGTCGCCGAACGGCGGGTCGCCGAGGTCAAGCTCCCTTACGGAAGGTGCCGGGTCAAGGTCGGGAGCCTCGACGGGGAGGACTTCGTCGTCGCTCCCGAGTACTCCGACGCCGCCCGGCTCGCCGAGAAGACCGGCTTGCCGCTGCCCGTCGTCTACTCTGACGCCAGAGCCGCGTTTGGCAGCTATCAGCCTTCAGCTATCAGCCGTAAGCAAGAATAGAGAGAGCTGGCTTTCTGGTACTCCGAACCGCTTCTACTCGACGAAGCTGACGGCTGATCAGCAAAGCGGTTCGGGTCCTCGAAGCGCTCTAAGCGGGCGTGACGTTTACCGCCTGCATCCCCTTCCTGCCCTGGGTCGCCTCGTAGGTCACCTTCTGACCTTCCTCGAGGGACTTGAAGCCTGTGCCCTCTATGCCGCTGTGGTGCACGAAGAGATCCTCGCCACCATCATCCGGGGAGATAAAGCCGTAGCCCTTCTCGTCGCTGAACCACTTCACCGTTCCCTCCTGGGCCATGCTCTTGCGCCCACCTTTCTTCCCTGGGTCCACCGACGAAAGCAGCACTGCCCCGAGCCTCCAAGCAGCGTCCCGCCGGTCCGACCCTCTTCCCGATAGCGCTCCGCACTCTAGTACAAGAACGGGCGGTTTGCATGCACGGTCTCGGCTACTCTGGGAAGTCCGAGTCGAGGAGCGCGGCGCAGTCTCTATAGACCTCGACGGCTCCCGCTTCTCTGAGCTCCTGCGCGCTAAAAGCCCCGCCGGTCAGAACGGCCACGGTGCGGATGCCGGCCCCGTCCGCCGCCACGATATCCCAGACGGCGTCTCCGACAGCCACGGTCTCGTTCGCCGAAGCGCCGGCCCTCTGGAGGGTAAGCTCGAAGATGTCGGGCGCGGGCTTGGAGTTCTCGACCGCGCTCGAGTTGACCACGCCGGTTATGTGTCCCTCGGCTTCGAGCTCCGACATGTGGTGCTCGAGCTCCTCGTCCTTGGCGCTCGTGACGAACCAGACCTCGTAGCCGCGCTCGAGGAGGGAGGAGATCAACTCCTTCGCGCCCGGTAGCGGGTGGCCGTGCTTCTGCAGCTCCCCGTAAAGCTCGCTGTGCAGCTCCTCGATCTTCTCCACCGTCTCTTCGTCCTCGACGAACTCGCCGATCAGGAGGTTCGAACCTTTCCCGATCTGCTTGTGGATCTGCACCCTCGGCACCCGGTGTCCCACCTCCTCGAACGCCCGCGCCCACGCCTCGACGTGCAGATAGTTGGTGTCCATCAGCGTGCCATCCACGTCGAGCACCACGACCTTAGCCACCTTCGACCGCCCTTCTATCATCTGGATCATGGCTTAAAATACCGGCATGGAAGATCCGAGAAGACCCCGACTTCGAGAACCCCGGAGCGACGCCAGCGAGGCCGTGTATACCCGCTCAGCCGACCGTTCAGTCCCCGGTCGTCCGGAAGACTCCGCCGCCCTGGTTGACCTGCCCTGGACCCTAATGCGACTCTCCGGCGAGAAGGCCGAGGAGATGCTGAACTCCGTCCTGACCAACCAGGTGCCCGAAGAATACAACCTCGGCGTCTACGCCCTGCTGCTGAACCCGAAGGGCCGCATCCAGACGGATCTGCGTGTCCTCAAGTCCGCCGGTGAGGTCCTGCTCGTCGTCGAGCCCGAGGGTGCCGCGGCCGCGAAGGAGCTGCTGGGCCGCTATGCACCCTTCTACCGCATCGGCCTCGAAGACCTCTCCGGCACGGAAGCCGCGTGGGGCGTGATCGGGCTCTACGGGCCTCGGTCTGGTGAACTCCTCGGCGGCCTCGAGCTCGCCGAGTACGAGAGCGCCGACGTAACGCTTGGCGGCGCGGACCTCCTCGCGTCTGGCGTCGCGGTTCCCGTTCCCGGCTACGACCTCCTCGGTCCGGCGGGCGCCCTCGATGCCGCCCGCGAGTACCTCGCCAGGCGCGGGGCGTTCCCTGTGGGCCTCGACGCCTACGAGACCGCGCGCGTCGAGGCCGGCGTGCCCCGCTTCGGGTCCGACATCACCCCCGAGAACTTCCCGGCCGAGGCGGGGATCCTGGACCGCGCCGTAAGCTTCGAGAAGGGGTGCTACCCGGGCCAGGAGACCGTCGCGCGGATGCACTACCGCGGCCACCCAAACAGGACCCTCCACCGCTTCGCCGTCGAAGGCGCCGCTCCGGCGGGCGCCGAGATCCTGCAGAACGGCAAGCGGGTCGGCCAGGTGACCAGCGTCGCGCCGCTGCCGGTGAACGGGGAGATGCTCGCCCTCGGCTATCTCTCCCACACCGCCGACGAGCAAGGGGAACTCCGCGCCGGGGAAGCCACGCTCCGGCCCTCGCCTTCACCCCAGTAACAGAGCGACTACCAGCAGCACGATGCCGACCGCCGCGACGTTCCAGACGAGAGAGCAGATCCGGGGTACCAAGCGCTGCACCAGGAGTAGGCTCGCCTCCGCCCCCGAAATCCCGCCACCGCTCGGCCTCCACCTCCTGCTCAGCGAAGATACGGGTGGGATGTTCCGCAACCAGGTGCGCAACCTCGAGGAACGTCTTATCTCCATCCTCCAGGCAATCTTCGAACGCTCTCGAATCTCTCTTTGTCGGGAACCGTTCCCAACAAAAGCGGTCTAGAGGGCCTCACGATGTTACAAGCTCCGCGGGCGGGCCCGTTGCTGACAACGGCTTGCAGTTGGAGATATTTACTGATCTCCGGCTACCGAAAACCGTTTAAGAATGGCGAGTTTCGGGCACACTAAGAAAAGTTATTGATCCAGATCACGTCTCATTGTGAGGGGTACGATGCTGTGATTAAATAGCTTTGCAATGTAGCAAATATGTTACTACGCGCGAGAGCGTTAGGGGTTCGATGCTAAAGATAGAGAATCTGCACATTGAGATCGACGGCAACGAGATCGTCAAGG